>JBBTTN010000032.1:0-5202 GCA_038064235.1 Patescibacteria group bacterium | reverse complement strand
CTAATTTAGTAATAAAATCTTTTTTAACTAGATATTGAAGGTGGTAATTGAAGATATCATTTGGTACCTTACCCGGCTTGAGCTCACTATACCGTAAAGATTTGGCATTCTTCAACTGGGATAAAATATTATTTTGAATCGGTGAAAAATCTGCAAGCATAAGCCACAAACTAGCACACTTTTACAAAAAATTCCCACTAATACCGCGCAATTGCCAACCACCCGACATCCCATTTAAATCTGGTTATTTACATTATTCCCCTTCCTCCCATATGCAAACCAAGCGATACCACCGATTAACAACACAATAATGATTTGATAAACATAGGATGGAATTGCAAAACCACCACCAGTTTGTGTGGTGGTTGCTGTTTCGTTTGAAGAAGTCGGAACATTTACAAGGTGAATCAGATCAACTGAGTAACCACCCTCAAAACAGTCACCAATACTGGTGGATTTGATTAACAATTTTTCTGGATTTGTGAGGGGGTAAATTTTGAATTCATGTGCCTGGTCAGGCTTGCAACCAGAATATTCTAGAGTCCTCAACTTTTGATCATTTCTTAAAATATCAACCTTAAAATCGGTGCGAGCAAAAACATTATTAGCTAAATCCTCTTTAACCTCGCGCGTAACATTTACTTGGGCACGTGTATTTAAACTTAAAAGTTCAACGGAATTAAGAGCAACCGGAAATTGCGCCAAGGTCTCGGCAAATTTGGCATCGTAAGCAACTTTATTTTGTTCTGATTCATTGCAACTTACGAGCAAACTTTTCGCGCCACTAGCCAGATCAAGTTTATAAATCTCTGGCGGGCAACCGCGACCACCCATATTTTGTTCCACATAAATCACCTCACTGCCGTCGGCATTTGTTCTAACCTCACTAATCGTTATTGGCCCACCCACCGTAGCTTGCACTGGCAAAACATTAATCATAAAAACTCCCACCACAACGGCCAAAACATATTTAATTTTCATTGTTTTTAATTATAAGAATTAGCAACATAGATGTAACCTAAAGCAGACGCAATCACAATTACACTAAGAACAATACTCCAAATCGCAAACCCCTTGCCTCGAAGTTGTTTGTGTTTTATACCTACCAAAGCGATTACTGCTAATATCAAAGAGAAGATAGAGAGCCAAAAAGTTATAACGGAATAAGAAAAGAAGATGAAACCGAAACCACCGATTACCCTACTGAAAGTTGGCTTATTTATTTGGGGCTCAAATTGATAGTCGTTAGTCTTTTCTAAATTATTTGCAACTGGAACAATCGGACTACCATCAATATTAACCGGCTGGGTTACACTAATGTTAGGCGGAGAAATAGTGAAAGAAATTAATATCTGCAAGAAAACCACTAACGGAATAAGTATCGGAATAAGTGATATTATAAAACTAGTTACCGCAAGTTTACTTCTTTTATTTTCCATAAATTTAAGTTAGTTAATAAATTAGATTATAGTAAATCACAGTTTAATATTACATGTCACTGTTCAGTTACTAAAAACCTATTGTAGCACGGTTCCACGATCGTGCCGATTTGCTACAATTGGTTTAAATCCACTTATTACGCTCAAGTGATAATTTAACTTGCTCAAAAATTTTCTGGTGGCCCACAGCGTTAAGGTGAAGTCCGTCATGGAAGTCAACATTCTCAAGTGGCGCAAGATCCATAAATAAAATTCTATTATTTTCGCAAACTTCCTTCATAACTACCTCATACTCTTGCAAATCTTTATTGGCGTAACAGAGATTACACCAAGACACTGGTAAAGTTTTCGTCTCATCAGCATTTTTGAAACCCACAAAACAAATTTTGTCGGTAATCAGTTTAGCTCTCCTAATTATCTCTTCCAAATTTTCTTTGAATTTTTCTTTAGAAATTTGATGGACTTTGGTGTCGTTATCATAAGCCGTATCATTGCCACCAGTTTGAAAGATTAAGGCATCTGCGCTACGCGCCTTAGCTTCACTCTCAAATCGATCCAAAATAGTTTTAGATGTACCACCAGAGATACTCAAATTATAAATTTCCACGTAATCTTTATCGCGATAACCGACATCCAGCCACAATCGATTAACCCAACCACCTTTCTCGATATCCCACGCACCCCACGCCGTACTATCTCCAAAAACACAAATTGATGTTGGTTTGGTCATAACAAAATTATACTATAAATTTTATAAATCTTGTGTTAAATTGTGAATGCACTTTGCCGGATCGGCTAACGGTAGGCCAGCGCCCTCTGGAGGCGTTTATCTTGGTTCGAGTCCAAGTCCGGCAGTTAAAATGACGAAAGTTGATATTTTAGATTTGATTAAAGTGGACGTCGCAATGATGAATATTTTGGCAAAGGCAGAAAAACTCAATTTGCCAGATTGGCTTATTGGAGCTGGATTTGTCAGAAATAAAGTCTGGAATCATTTGTCAGGACGAGAAACCGATCACATTGATACTGCCGATATTGATCTGGCCTATTTTGACCCAACTGTCCCTAACGATCAAAAGAAAGCTGAGTCTTTAATGCGGACATTGCACACAGAAACTGGTTTGGATTGGGAGTTAAGAAATAATGCGTATGAATACAAGAGTGGCATTCGTTCAATTTACACATCGGCCGAAGATGTAATCGCCACTTGGCCCGAGACGGCAACCGCCGTGGGTGTGAAGATTGAAAATGGAAATTTAAAATTAATTGCTCCATATGGAATAAAAGATTTGGTAAATTTTATTATACGGCCAAGTCCAAAATATCGAGACGGCATGAAGATCATCAATCAGAGAATTATCAAAAAGAAATGGTTAGAAAAATGGCCAAAGTTGAAAATAATAAAGGGTCGTGATAGTGTAAATTGCGGATAGTAATTTTGGAACCGTTATAAGGAGAATGACTGTGCCGAAGTATATTAACTCAATGTCTCTGTTAGCAAAGCTGGAGCGAAAATCGAGAAATGCCCAGCAAACGAGAACCGGACTTGCCTCAATCAAAATGATGCCTCGCAAAGAGCTGGAAGCTCTCGCCAAACGATTCAAGAATGAAATAAATCGGTGGGTGAGATCATACTACCAAAGCCCCAATTCTCGCTGTCATGAGGTTGACGAACGACTGGCCAATGTAGTGGGAAAGAGCTTATACCCATGTCGCACAAAGCACAAAATCCCCACTAGCATGTTCCTGCGGAACTGCCGAAAATATGTTAGAAGAGAATGTCGCGCTGGTCGCCTCATTGATGACCTGACCTAGAACATTCTTCACTCGACCGAGCCACGCGCTCGGTCATTTTTTGTTGAAAATCGCGCTGACTTAAGCTAATATCAGAATATGTATTATATAATTATTGCGATCGTTTTTGTTATTTTTATTAGCCTAAGGCAAGTTAACCAGTATCAAAGAGGGGTTAGGTTTACCATGGGTCGCTACTCCGGAATTATGAATCCGGGTTGGCGAATTGTTCTGCCCATCTTCCAAAGTTATCACAAGGTTGATATGCGAGTTAAAGCGGTGGATGTGCCCGATCAACGCGCCATTACTCGTGATAATGTTTCCGTCACTGTAAATGCGGTAATTTATTACAGAGTGGTGTCCGCGGAAAAAGCGATTATTGAAGTGGAAAATTTTTATTACGCGATCTCCCAATATGCTCAAACCACCATGCGCAACATTGTGGGTGAGGTTACTCTTGATGAGTTGTTGGCGGGGAGGGATAAAATCGCCGACCGCATTCGGGAAATTGTAGATAAAGAAACTGACGCTTGGGGACTCAGGGTAAATAATGTGGAATTAAAAGATGTCTCCTTGCCAGAAAATATGGAACGCACGATCGCCAAACAAGCTGAAGCTGAACGCGAGAAGCGCGCCGTCATTATTAATTCTGAAGGCGAATTGGCTGCTTCCAAAAATATGGCCGAGGCTGCGCAAATGCTCTCCTCAGTGCCGGGCGCGATGCACTTGCGCACCCTGCAATCCATCAACGACATTTCATCAGACGCTTCCAACACGGTGGTCTTTACCATCCCGCTGGAAATTCTGAAAGCGTTTTCCGGATTCAAAAATGAAGGGAAGTAAAAAAATGAACCATCACCGCGAGCGGTAATGGTTCAGGTGGCTAATTCTTCTGCCGTAAATGGCAAATACATTCGACGAATATTTTCAATCTTAAGTTTGAGCCCATTGTCAAACTCAAGCAACTTCTTAATCTTCGTGTGCGCGCTTGAGGCATAACCAAAAGTTTTTGCCCCCAAATCTTGCGTCACCTCTCTACAAGTACGACCCAAATCCTCCCTAATCAAATATGCGACAAGTGGTCGAGCAATGGATCTTGGTCCCTTATAACCAGAACATCGGCCACGCATCTCTTCATAACTCAAGTTGCAAGCTTCCGCCACGGCAAAAATGATTTTCTTCACCGCTTTGGGAACTTCACCTTGACTCACCCACCCTTTTTTATCTTGATCAAGGATTCGCGCTTTTGATTCTGGCGAAAACTCCAGTGGACGAATTGATTTCGGATCGCCCACCTCGCCAATGATATTTTGCAAACTCACCACCGCTTCAAGCTCGTTAAAAAGCGATTGCTCGTTGCCATACGGTGCGCCCACGAGTGCGAGCCTCCGCCAAACATCAGCATTGATTTGTCGCACCCGCTCTCTGGTTAACCTAAATTTCTTACCCGTTTCCTCCAGCGTGCAACCATCACAATAACCGCTAAGTCCATAATAGAACTTAAAGATTTTGCGGTCACGGTCAACAAACGGAATAATTTCCAGTAAACCAAAAAAGCCAGCGAGTGAGGTTCGGCGCTCACTTAATTTCTCCTCCACTTCAAGATGGGTTGAAGATAAAAGAACATTGCGACTTGCTAGAGATTGCTCCAGAGTACTACCTTCGCCCCTAACTCTCCCCCCTTGAAAAGTATCCTCAAAAGAAAGGGTGGTTCGAGTAATTTGCCGAAGCAATTTCCCCACAGCGTCAATATTCATCCCCGTATTGAGCGCAATCTCGGTTGGAGTGGGGTTACGGCCATAGGCTTTTATCAGCTGAGCCAAAACTAGCCTAAAGTCTCTCTGACTATCTTTTGCCGACCGCGAAACACACACCCCAGCTTTTTGTTTGATGAGCGCGTACATAATTTTTTGCCTAATCCACCTGGTGGCATAAGTGGAGAAGAGAGTATTATGTTCAAAAGAAAATC
>JBBTTN010000031.1:0-1617 GCA_038064235.1 Patescibacteria group bacterium | reverse complement strand
ACCGAAAAGAAAAATCGCAGTCGAGATAATCGACGACTAGCGATTATCGAGAAAATTGGCCAGCAAGCAAATATCCAAATACCTAAAGCTTTGGTTGAACACGAACTAGAAAAAATGTTGGCCGAAATGAAAGGACAAATTGAAAGTATGGGTCTAAAATTTGATGATTATCTAATTCATATTAAAAAAACCGAAGGTGAAATGAAAATAGCCTGGCAAGATGACGCTAAAAAAAGAGTGCGGTTTGGCCTAGTGGTGAGGAAATTAGCCAAAACGGAGAATATTAAACCAAGCGATGAGGATATAAAAAATGAAATTGTTCACCTAATGGCTCATGATCCCGAGTTGTCGGCCAAAGCCAGCCAAGCTCGTCTCGAAAATTATGTCACCAATGTTTTGACCAACGATCTAGTGATGAAGTTTATTGATCCAATAAAAGAATAAGCACAAGTCAGTAAGCACGAAGCATTGAGCACAAAATCCGAAACAAATGACTCAAAGCACTAAATTATAAATTCAAAACTTTTTAGATTTTTTATTTAAAATTTAGATATTGTTTCGAATTTCGATATTCGGATTTCGTGCTTATCGACCAGTTGATTCACCAACAAATTTACCCTATAATTCAATGGTTAAGTTTCTTAATTCATAATCCTACTTTTATGCTTATTCCCACCGTTATCGAAAAATCGCAGTTTGGCGAGCGCGCGTATGATATTTACTCGCGCCTGTTGCGCGAGCGCATTATTTTCCTCGGGGGCCCCATCGACGACCACGTCGCCAATATTATTATTGCTCAGCTTCTTTTTCTTGAGTCCGAAGACTCTAAAAAAGATATTAAGCTGTACATAAACTCCCCGGGGGGCTCTGTCACCGCGACCCTTGCGATGATCGACACTATGGACCATGTCGCCCCCGATGTTTCGACTATCTGCGTCGGGATGGCGGCCTCTGGTGGCGCGCTCGTCTTGGGTGCCGGCGCCAAAGGTAAGAGACTAGCTCTACCCAACTCGGAGATAATGATTCACCAGCCACTGGGTGGCACCGAGGGTCAAGCTTCCGATATCGAGATTACCGCCCGCCACATCATTAAAACCAAAGACAACTTAAACAAAATGCTGGCCCGCTTTACCGGCCAGCCACTCGAGAGAATAGATAAGGATGTCGATCGCGACTTCTTTATGTCCGCCGACGAAGCCAAAAAGTATGGGTTGATTGATGAAGTGATAAAACCGAAATCAGCCAAAAAATAGAGCATTCACCTTCTAATTTTGGACTGGGGACGCTTCGCTGATTAAAAATTACGGTCGTATCGCTTACGAAAAATAGAAAACTCGGCTATCGCCTCAAACAGTTCTATTTTTCTACTCCACTCCTTAATTTCCAAATCAGCTTTCGCGAAAGTCCAAAATTAGAAGGTTCGCTTAGTTGAAAGAACAAAAAACACAAGGTTAAACCTTGGGTTTTTGGTTTAAAATTCATTTTAGAAAATTACAATGTTCGCTAGATTGGAAGAACCATCAAAAGCTGTCAGCTAAACAGCCGTTGCAAAAATACGATAAAATCGATATGATTAGGTTATGGTAAATACTCCCAAAAAAGGCAAATTTCGACATA
>JBBTTN010000030.1:0-7278 GCA_038064235.1 Patescibacteria group bacterium | reverse complement strand
ACCGTGCATATCACCAAGCGCCGATTCCAAAGTGGTGAAGGGGTAAGCGCCCACTTTGCCGTGACTCGCCGTCAACTCATTTAACAAACTGGTTTTGCCGGCGTTGGGCAAACCGATTAAGCCGATGTCGGCAATCAACTCCACTTCAATATAAAAATTCGCCTCTTCGCCGGGTTTACCTTTGGTGGTTTGGCGCGGGGAACGATTAATCGAACTTTTATAGGATTCGTTTCCCCTTCCACCCTCACCCCCTTTGAGTAAAAGCACGCGCTCGCCCCGCCCAGAGCGGGGCTCGCCACCCAACTCCAGGTAGAACTTCTCTCCCGTTCGCAAATTAGTAATAATTGAGCCGATGGGGAATTCAATATTGTAATCGGCGCCGTTAGCGCCGTGTTTGCTTTTGCTTCCGCCATCACCGCCATTTGCACCGAAAAATTCCTTCTCCGCTTTATAGCGCGCGAGCAAATGTGTGTCGCGCCTAGCCACCGCGTACACATCGGCGCCACGACCGCCGTTACCCCCAGCCGGACCAGCAAGATCCTTGCCCTTCTCGTGTAGCCAACGCACCACACCATCACCGCCCTTGCCGGCGGTGATATGAATCGTTAATTCGTCAGTGAAGGCCATAAATTTATTTCAAGACTCCAATCTTCCATACCCCTTTTTCCAGAAAGGCCTCAATTGATTGACGATTAGCTTTATTAATCAGATTAGAATGCGACAGTTTATTCTTCTTAGCATAATCAACTAGCGTCATAATTTCCGCTCCTTCTAGATACGCCAAACGCTTGTGATAACTATTGGTTAACGCTCGGCCGACGATTGTTTCCATAATTTTCGTTGCTCCAGTTTTATCAAATTCTTTAAACGCCTCGTAATACATTTTGCGGTCAATAAATTTAATATTTACCGGCACAAAACCTTCGCGAATTAATAAATAATTGTTAATCACTCGGCCAATCCGCCCATTACCATCCACAAACGGATGAATATGCTCAAAGGTAAGATGAAGTAGTGCGATTCGTTTAATAATATTTTCGTAGCTCGCGGTACGATATTTAGTCAGCATCTTTTCAAGTTGCTCAACAACTACTTTAGAATCTGGCGCGATGTGGTTGGCCACTTTTACCCACTCCCCATCTCTGCGAAATCTGCCTGCCACCTCATCGCGAATATTAGTTAAAAGCATTTTGTGAAGGGTGAGAATAAGTTCAAGATTAAGTTCTTGGTCTTTAGCTTTAGTGTCAATATAAGAAACGACTCTAGCTAAATTTTTGGCCTCAAAAATTTCCCTTTCTGAAATATAACGGTCAAGGTCTATTTGCAAAAGAATTTTCTCAGTTTCTTCTAACGTGAGGGTGCTGTTTTCAATCGCGTTGGAGTTGTAAACCTGTTCCGCCACTTCGGTTTCGTTTAAAAGTTTAAGCAAAGCCTCCTTGCCTGCCGAGGCAACATCATAGCGTTCTTTTAAACTTTTAATTCGGTTAAAAACATTTAATATCTTAGCCATACTTAAAGTATAGATTTTTCCGCGTTTTTGTCAATATAACCGTGAAAAATGACGAAAAAACAACAATTTTCACGCTTTTGATTCAATTTCGCTTGAAAAACACACCCATCTTATGCTAACTTATAGGCAGTGAATCGAGCCAACGTGTTGGGCTCATAAAACATTCAACATAATGTTCATTACAAAGGAGAGTCGAGATGGAAAACAACGCCATCGGAAAGTCGTATCGGATTGAGATTCAGGACCGTGGAACACTGGCCATCATTGGTAATTCCTATTATGGACGACAAGTCGTGTTCATGGCTTCAGGACTTAGCCTGTATGGATCAAGGCTTAGTTTAGCTTCGAATGATGGTTTCGGAAAATTTGCCAAAAACCCCATCTTCACCCATTCAGTCGACGGGTCAGACGACATAATCATCTTTGAGCATAACCTCGGTGGTGAGCTCCGCAATCCGCAAAAGTTACTGAGGTCTGTGCGGAACAAACTGATACGCGCGATCAATGTTGCACGGTCGGCATTTGAGGACCAAATGAAGCAGCTGTATCATAAAATGTCGATGGCTGAGCATCCCCCCAATCGGTACACCAAACATACCGATGACGCAGAGAGGCGCGGCTATGAATCGCCAACTGACTTCCTTAAGTTGGACGAGCAGAGTACGGATCTTGATTCATTGGTGGGTTGATCCCCCGCGGTTCGTATAACCACCGCGAAAACAAAAAAATGTTAGGCATGGCGTGTCCTTATGGATGCGCCATTTCCTTTTGCCTAAATTATTTCTCCTTTAATTTATCTACCTTCTTTAAACCTTTCTTCACTTCAGATTTAAGCCGACGTTCAAGCTTTTTAATATCTTCTTCGGCGGGCAATTTCTCCGGTGTAATTCCCCGACTAATCAACGTTCGACGAACACTTCGGTTATTGGTAACGTGTTCATCGGAAATCGCTCGTTCTGATCGCAACTGTTTATTTTTAGAATTGAAAATGGTAATTTCCGACGCAAAATCTTTAGCTTTCAAAATAATAGTAGGTTGGAAGTCGGCCAACGCGCGACGATCGGGAACCCGAAGTCGTTTCTTCATTTCTTGAGTCGTGTAACCAAACAAAGCCTTATCACCCTTACTCCTGATAATTCCAAAATTTTTGTCACTGCCAGTTTGTTGATAAATCACTCCAGAAAGTTCTTTCTCCGTTTCTGTTAATTTCTTTCGAGCGATTAACCTTTCATCCTCTTGAATTCTTTTTTTAATAATCTCAAATTTCCGCGTTTGGACGGCAAAATAATTTTGAGCGAAAGCGATCTCATCTTTCCGTGGGTCACCATTCTGAGCAACGAGATAACAAGCATAACGAGTGAGCATTAAGTCAGACACCTCTTTTTCAGCCCCCTTAGGCATTTGGATCGTTTTGCCGACGCCAGCAAAATGATCAGTAATATTATTCCCTGTATTCTCACAAGCAATTTTTGCTTTAGAAACAACCGCCAGAAAATTGTCCCATTTAGTATAACCGAGCAGTTGCTGGAGATCTCGAGCCAACCAAAATTCTACTCCCTCTTTTGTTTTATGTGAGAATGACTCAAAATTATTTACTAGCGACTGGATAATTTCTGTTTTCATTATTATTGCAACTTATTTAGGCTTCCATATAATACCCTTCATAATGCCGTAAAATACACCTAATAACAATATGGTTATTTTTTGTGTTTTCCGAGGTCCAGCGTCTCATCAATCCGGATTTGGGAGACGAATTCGGGGACGTGGGAGACGAGGATCATCGCGCCGGCGTATTTGTTGAGGGACTCGGCGATAATCGGAATATGGCGGAAGTTGATGTGGTTGGTGGGCTCATCAAGTAAAAGTAACCCTGGTCGTTCAAGCACTAAGCGCGCAAAAGCCACCAAACCTTTTTGTCCTTCCGACAAACTCCCGATCGTGGCATTGATTAGTTCGGAAGTGATGAGGAAGCCGGCCGCCACTTTACGCATCTCTTCTTCTACAGGTTTTGCCATCGCGGAAAATAAAGTTTTATGCACCGTATCCTCAAAATTTAAATTTGAAAAATCTTGGCGATAATAACCCACGCGCACACCAGATAAAATTTCCGCGGTTTTTTTATCGCCACGCGCAATTGCTTCAAGCAAGGTGCTTTTACCAATGCCGTTTGGTCCAGCCAAAAGTAAGTGGCGATTGCGTTTGAGAGAAATATGGTGTTTGGGAATTTTTAAAATCTCCCCCACTAAATCTGGTTGAGAGGGAATGGTAAAGTTGTGAATCGTTTTATCTTCTCGTCGCACTTCCACCTTCGCCTCCTCCAGTTCCTCGGCGGTCTCACGCATCCGCTTGGCCACCAAACGCATCTTGCCACCCTTGTGAGCGAAAAAATTGGCCTTATCTTTCTTCGCCTGAATTTCTTTAGCCAGTTGCGCATTCTTACTATTCTCCTTTTCAATCCGCACTAAAATTTGCTTGGTCACATCAAAATAATTACCCACATAAGCCTCCACTTTGCGCGTAAAAATATCTAAATAAAGCACGCTGTCGGTAAAGGCATTTAGGAAGTCGGCATCGTGAGAAATGACCAAACAAGTCTTTTGATAATCCACTAAAAATTTAGTGAGATGTTGAATGCCGGCTTTATCTAAATTATTGGTTGGTTCATCAAGCAATAAAAGGTCGGGGTCTTGAATTAAAGCTGAAGCCAAGAGTAAACGCGCTTGCTGACCACCGGAGAAAGTTTTAATAAGTCGCTCAAGTGGCGCGTGCAAATTGACCACCTCCAAAACCTCCTCAATTTTTGGGTCAATATCGTAAACTTTATGGGCAAAACATTTTAAGAAAAACTCTCGCACGGTGAGTTCCAAATCGGCGCGCGGAATCACTTGGCGCGAGATGGCAATTGAAACATCATTACCCACAATCACCCGTCCCAATTCTGGCCTTGTCCGACCACTGGTATTAGGATTAGTAGCGCCGATGATTAAAGAAAAAATTGTGCTTTTGCCCGCACCATTTTGCCCCATAATTGTGGTTTTGGTTCCCTGACGCACCGAAAAACTCACCTCTTCCAAAAGGGGTTTACTGTGCTTAAAACCAAAGCCAACTTCCTCAAATCTAACTACGATTTCGTCTTTTGCCATAAGTATTAAACAATACCTAAGTCAAGAGCGATTAGCAATTACTTCGCGACAACTTTCTTTGGTTTCTTTTTTTCTTTTCTTTCTCTAAAATTTCCTTTTCCCATAAAATTTATTTACTTAAATTGTAGCACAAACCTAATAATCTTCACCACGCTTTCGGGAGTAACTTTGTCGCCGTAATATTTTTTAAAATCCTCATACATTTCTTCCTCACTTTTATATTTCTCATGGCCGGAAAAATCTGATCCTTTAATTTCTCCCATCTTTTTTTCTTTAATCGAAATTATTATTGCCTTAGCAAATTCTTGCCCGGTGTCCCGATTTACAAGCGACAACTCATCCCCAACCGTTAAATTTTTGTCGTCAAAAAGCCGCCAGGTTGAATCCTTCTCTCCAACCAAAATTTTTTCAGCTAAATCGTTGGTGAATTTAAGCGGTTTCATTAAGTATTTCTCGATTGTAGCACCGTTCTACGATCGTGCCGATTTGCTACATTAGAAAAAAATAATTTGGATTTTTTACTTCTTTATCAATCTCGCTAGAATGTGTTTGCCGGCGCCGAGCGTGGTAATAGCGAGCGCCATAAGGAGAAGTACGAGATTATACTCATACCCTTGTGTGGCTAAACTAAAACCATTTTGCCCGGAAACTTTATAAATCGCCACCGCCATAATAATGGCAAACAAAATCCCCGCATGACGAACCCAATATCCAGCAATCATTAAAATACCAAGAATAAATTCAACATACGACACAAAGTACGCCAACCACACTGGAATTCCGATTGTGCCAAAGCCGGTGATTACCATCTCAATATTCTGAATCTTAAACCAGCCCGCGTAAACAAACACCACCCCAAGTGCCACTCTCAAAAACAATTTTCCTAAATCCTGATTATCCAAGCTCTCCACCCATTTGTTTATTTTATTCATAAGATTTCATAAAATTATAATGCTTGGAGTGTAGCAGTTCCTCGCGTCTTTTGCTATTCTGAATTAGTGATAATCAATCAACTTTTCATCTTCGCCGTGGCGATATTTCTGCTGATTAAAGGCGCCACGCTCGCCACGCGCTACAGTTCACTTTTAGCGCAAAGTTATCGTCTTTCCACTTATGTGGTGGGTTTTATGGTCGTGGCCATCATCTCCATTTTACCCGAAACTTTTATCGCCATTAATTCCGCCCTTCGCGGTGTGCCAGAATTCGGCTTGAGTGTACTCTTCGGCTCCAATGTGGCCGACCTCACCCTCGTCTTTGCTTTAATAATTTATTTAAGTCGGCGGAATATTAAAGTAGAAAGTAAAATTATAAAAAATCACGCCACATATCCGCTCATCCTCATCCTTCCGCTTATCCTCGGAATTGATGGGCATTACTCGCGACTTGAAGGTTTGGCGCTCATCGTGGTAGGCGGAATTTTTTATTATATAGCGTTTAAAAATGGTGGAACAAACAATGAACCTCTGCCAATTAAAAATCATAAACTAAAAAATTTTCTCTTCCTCCTCGGGAGCATGGTGTTACTTTTGGTCGGTTCGCACTTCACTGTTACATCAGCCTCGGCGCTCGCCCTCACTTTGGGCATCAGCCCAATTTTAATCGGGATGCTGGTAGTGGGTTTAGGCACCACCATGCCCGAGCTCCTCTTTTCTCTCAAATCGGTAAAAAAAGGTGACGATTCGCTCGCCATCGGTGATGTGCTCGGCACTGTGCTTGCCGACGCCACACTGGTGGTAGGCATTATTTCCGTGGTTCACCCCTTTGATTTTCCTAAACGGATTGTCTATTTCACCGGCCTCTTGATGGTCATTTCCGCCTTCTTTCTCCTCCGCTTTATGCGCTCCGGTCGCTCGCTAACAAAGAGCGAAGCGGAACTTCTCGTCTCCCTCTGGATGGTTTTCGTCTTCGTGGAATTTTTACTGAATAGTTAAAACAAAAATTTGACAGAATCTCCTGTTTTATGCTAGGTTCTAGTTAGTAAAACGCTGTGAAATAGGAGTAATCGCATAGGACCTTTCAGGAGTAAAGTCATGCAGTTTTACACAAGCAAACGTGGATTCTCTCTCGTTGAGCTAATGATTGTGGTGACAATCATTTGTGTCATCGCAGCCATCGCCATACAAACAATGAGAGACACATCGCAAGACAATGCCGCCGCAGCATCCACCACTGCAGCAGCATTGGCCCTCGAGAATGAGGGTGACGGGGGAAATAAGGAGTTGACCTCAACCCACTATTTCCAGTCATATGATTATTCTACAGTAACAACGGTTGGAAGCCATAGCTGGGTTCCGATCAATCATGGATTCTGGGAAGCAACAATGCCCAACGAAATTCTTAACCTCCTGTCTGGTTTTGAGAAAGAAATGGGAGTAATAATCACTAACTGGAAAATGTTCGATAACGGCCGTGGGGTTGGAGGGGGAATCCACTTATATGGAATTTGGGTGGACCACAAGCCTGCGGGGTAATTACCTCGTGCCACATCAGAATAAAGTTCCGATAGCGCACTCGATGATTCGAGCGCGCTATTTTTTTAATACCGCTTCAACTCCTTTCGTAATTTTTTATCCCGACTTCTGCCAACTTCCAACTCTTAAAAACCATAACCATATAACATAAGGC
>JBBTTN010000029.1:1858-5043 GCA_038064235.1 Patescibacteria group bacterium | reverse complement strand
GGCGGACAAACGCGGATGCCGGCAATTGTGTCAGCGGTGCGGAAACTTTTTGGCAAAGAACCCAATTTGTCAATTAATCCTGATGAAGTGGTGGCGGTGGGCGCGGCAATTCAAGCGGGAATTTTTCAAGGTGACGTTAAAGATGTGTTATTGCTGGATGTGATTCCGCTTTCGCTCGGGATTGAAACGATGGGCGGAATTAGCACCAAAATTATTGATAAAAACACCACCATTCCGGCGTCACGCGCTCAAATTTTTTCCACCGCTTCCGACAATCAAACTTCGGTGGAAATTCATGTAACTCAAGGTGAACGCCAAATGGCAAGCGATAATAAAAGTTTGTGGCGATTTATTTTGGATGGCATCCCACCTTCACCGCGCGGGATGCCTCAAATTGAAGTGGCGTTTGATATTGACTCTAACGGCATTTTAAGTGTTAAGGCGAAAGATAAAGCCAGTGGCAAAGAGCAATCAATTAGGATTGAGGCGCGTTCTGGTTTAACTGATGCGGATATTGAAAAAATGAAAAAGGAAGCGGAACTTCATGCCGAGGATGATAAAAAGAAAAAAGAAATTGTGGAAGCGCGCAATCTTGCCGACCAACTTATTTATACCGCGGAAAAATCCCTGAAAGACTCTGGCGATAAAGTAAGTGCGGAAATTAAAACTGAAGTGGAAACAAAAATTGCCGATTTGAAAAAAGTAAAAGATTTGCCAGATTTGAATCCGATTAAAATCGCGACTGAAGCGCTCTCAACTTCTATGCAAAAAATTGGCGAGGCGATTAACAAAGCTAATGCAGAAAAAAAACCAGAAGAAAAAAAGACTGGAGAAAACGGAACCGGTGGTAGTAATGATGAACCTAAAGTGCATGATGTACCGCCGGAAGATAAAAAGTAGTGTATAATAACTAATTATGACGCAAAAAGATTATTATGAAGTGCTAGGGTTGGCGCGCGAGGCGACCAAAGACGATGTGCGCAAAGCCTTTCATAAGCTGGCGCATAAATATCATCCCGATAAAAAGGGTGGCGATGAAGCTAAATTTAAGGAGATTAACGAGGCTTATCAAGTGCTCTCGGATGATAAACGGCGTTCGGAATATGACGCTTACGGTCGCACTTTTTCTTCAAATGGTGGCGCGGAAGGTTTTGCTAATCAAGGCGCTGGCGGTTTTGACTTTTCCGGTTTTGGCAATGGTCAAGAATTTCAGTTTGATTTGGGTGATATTTTTAATGATTTTTTTGGTGGTGGCGGGAGAAGACAAAAAACTCATCGCGGACGTGACATCTCGGTGGATATCCAAATTTCTTTTAGCGAATCAATTTTTGGCAACGAGCGCAAACTTTTAATTAGTAAAGTTGGCGTGTGTGATACTTGCGACGGTCTCGGTGCGCGACCGGGCACCAGTTTAAAAACCTGCGCTCATTGCAGTGGTCAGGGTCAAGTGCACGAAACCAAGCGTTCAATTTTAGGCAATTTTTCTACTCAGCGTGAATGTGCTCAATGCAGCGGGCGCGGAAAGATTCCGGAAAAGCCTTGCGAAGTTTGTCACGGTTTAGGAATTTTAAAAAAGAATGAAGAAATTGTTGTCGGCGTGCCTTCGGGAATTCAAGATGGCGAGATGATTAGATTGACGGGTCAGGGCGAGGCGGTGTCGCGCGGAGTGCCGGGTGACCTGTATGTCAAAGTTCATGTGGATAAACACGCGTTTTGGAAAAGGGTGGCAAACGACTTGGTGATGGATTTAAATATCAAATTAACTGATTCAATTTTAGGCGCGGATTATGTGGTGCCGGCGCTGGATGGCGAGATTAAAATCAAAGTGCCCGAGGGGGTAGCGCAAGGTGAATTTTTGCGGGTGCGTGATCGCGGGGTGCCGGTGAAGGGGGCAAAGCGTGGGGATATTTTGTTGCGCGTGGTGGTAAAAACGCCCACTAAACTTTCCCGAAAAGCGCACAAACTCGTTGAAGAATTAAAAGCCGAAGGGGTTTAATAAATAATGGCAATGGAGTCTTTGGAAAATAATATTAAAGACAAGAGTAATAAAGAAAGAATGCAAAGGCAAATAGATGAAATACGCTCACCGGCCAATCGTTGGTTTGCTGGTGAGCATTTTAAACGAGTGGCGACTGATGAAGAGTTGGCGAGATATTATTATGAACATGGTGGAATGGAAAATTTTGCAAAAAATGAAGAAGCACATAATGCAATAATAGAAAAGGAAGAAAGAGAGAAAAAAGAAAAACAATAAAAAACCGGCACGCGCGAAGCGCATGCCGATGAGGGTGAAGTGAGCAACCCATTGTTGCTCACTTGTTTTTAATCAGTACTCTGATTTTGTCGCTAAGTGTGGCGACGAGCGATTCTCCGTCATCAACTTTTCCCGTTGGGGGCGCCACTGATTTGGAATTATAAGCTGCGTTAACAATTCCCAGTGAGCAACTAGTACACCCGTTTGAACAAACAGGTTCATAATAACAGGCACTGGGACAAGTGTCAATGACGATTTGACTTACTTCAGAAAGACTAAAGCCTCCAGCCCGAACATTCAAAACTGTTTGATAAAGGTCATCAGCACTTTGCCTTGAAACTCCAAAATCATCACAATTATTGAATGCAGTATTGATATCGTTACCCCCGCCGGTAGTTTGCCCGACACCCGAAGAACATCCCATATTCTGTGCACAGATCACAAACCACAACAGAAGACCAACACACCCACCCACAATAATCGCTCGCATCCGCATCATAGCATTACCTCCAAAAGAAGTGAGAAGAACATTTTCAACCACATTGGCTGAAATCTATTTTTATTATTCCATAAATTAGATAAAATATCAAATATTTGACTTTATTGAAATAATAAATACATCGGTGTTTTTTTTGCTATAATATAATAATGAATAATCAATCAAGTAAAGGAACATTTTTGAATTAAAGGGAATTAAAGAAATTAAAGGGGTCAGGTACCTTTATTATATTTTTGGCTACAGTATAATTAGATGCATGCCAAGAATTCCACGTGTTGATGTTGGTGGAGAATTTTACCATGTTATCAATCGGGCTAACGCTCGCTTGCCAATTTTTTTTGTTGAGGAAGATTTTCAGTTGTTTGAAAATATTATGGAATTAAAGGGGTCAGGTACCTTTATTATATTTTTGGCTACAGTATAATTAGATGC
>JBBTTN010000029.1:0-1758 GCA_038064235.1 Patescibacteria group bacterium | reverse complement strand
TCTGACTGAAAAAGAAGAGGAGGCGATTCACCATTCAATAAATCGAAGTAAACCATACGGCTCAGATAAGTGGTCTAACCAAATGATTGAAAAATTTAATTTAATGGCCACTGTGCGCAAACGAGGCAGACCAAACAAAGGTACCTGACCCCTTTTTCTTCTTCAAACAAAGGTACCTGACCCCTTTTTCTGACTGAAAAAGAAGAGGAGGCGATTCACCATTCAATAAATCGAAGTAAACCATACGGCTCAGATAAGTGGTCTAACCAAATGATTGAAAAATTTAATTTAATGGCCACTGTGCGCAAACGAGGCAGACCAAACAAAGGTACCTGACCCTTTTGATGCCAAAAAGGTGATGCATATGAGAATGGTGGTAATGTGTTTAAAGGGGTCAGGTACCTTTATTTTACTTTGTAGCCACAGTACAGTCAGTGTGTGCCAAGAATTCGGCTTGGAGAGATGGTCTAACCAAATGATTGAAAAATTTAATTTAATGGCCACTGTGCGCAAGCGAGGCAGATCAAACAAAGGTACCTGACCCTTTTTCTCCCTTTACCCTGAGATAGTAGACATTAAAGTGTAATTAATGTAGTCTAATTTATAGTTGCAGAGTTACATTGTGTAGCTTTGTTTGTTTTTTAAGGGAGAATTGTGATGGTTTATGGTGCTGGTACGATTGATCTTTGTTGTGTTGCTAAACAAACTGAAGAAGCCTACTCAAAAGGTAGCTGGCGTGAATTATTGATTGAGGAATGCGGAGAGCCTCTAGTCTTGGTTCCTTCTGATTTTACCCATCCATATTATAATATTGATATGGGATTGGTTGATGACAGAAGGGTATTTCTCAGAAAAACCGTCTTCCAGATGTTTTTAATAGCTCATGCGGCTGTCAAAAATTTTGGTCTGAATCTCATAGTCTATGACGGTTGGAGATCTGTTGAACTTCAAGAAAATCTATTTTGGTACTATCTCAAACTTTTTACTGCTCCAAAATTTGGGTTGGAAGATATTTTTTCCAAAACAAGAAAAAATTTGGAGGTAAAAAAAGTTTTTCTGGGGCTTTCTGCGGAAGTACAAGAGAAATTAAGGAAGGCTAATTGTACATATGTCAGTTGGCCATCAGTTGATTTAACTAAACCAAGTCCTCACGCTACAGGTGGGTCAATTGATGTTTGGTTACAAGATGAAACAGGGACCGATCATTTGGGTGTTCCTTTTGACTGGATGGAAGAAAATGCCGGAGCATTTTATCATCTTAAGGAAGTAAGACCTCAATTTGAGAAAGAATCTGACGTTTGTATGAAAAGGGAAATTCTCTTAACCTCAATGATCGAAGCTGGCTTCTCTTGTTTGCCTTCAGAAATTTGGCATTATAACTACGGAAATCAAATGGATTCTCTGGTTACTGGTCGTGTTGCTCAATATTCTTATATTGAGCCGTGAAATAACCAAAACTTAATTTAACCCAGGGTGTGGTCTTTCACTACACCCCTTTTTTGTGCTATTTTAATTGTCAGTTTTATATTTAATATTTATGAAAAATAAGAAAAAAATTAAGGTCGCAGTATTGTTTGGTGGTAAGTCTGCCGAACATGAAATCTCGCAAAGATCAGCGAAAAGTATTATTGATGCTCTCGATAAAGATAAATATGAGATAACCCCGATTTTAATTAATAAAACCGGTCGTTGGGAGGAAAATAATTTGGGTAGTAATATTTTTGAAGATTTTAAAAAATTTGACGTAGTATTTCCTAT
>JBBTTN010000028.1:0-10937 GCA_038064235.1 Patescibacteria group bacterium | reverse complement strand
TTCCCTCATCCGCAGTGATTCCCGGAGTCGCGATACCATTTCCGTTGATTATCGTCTGGTCATCCCCCTCGGCGTTCGGAAGCTTAATCCAAGGAGTGATAATCCCATTGGGGAAGTAAGCTGGCCCACACCCGCTCTTCAGACACACGATAACCGCCATCAACCCCACAAAAAACCCAATTTCCGCCAAACGACGCCACTTCATCCCGAGTATTTTTTCCACTTTTCACTCTCTCTTTCCGCCATATTTCAGGCAAATTTTCCTTAACAACAAGCAACAAAGAACTACCTCAACCATCTTTACAACTACCAGACTCCTGATTAAAAATCAAGAGCTGAATAGTTGCGGACCGTCGTAGTCGTCGGGGGGTGATTCATCGTTTGGTGGTGCGCGATTAGAATCATTACGCTTACCACGCTCGGTAATCCAAAGTATGAAAAATGTAATAGCTAAAACAACAAGTAAAATATTGAGCCAACCGCAAGAGTTCTGCCAAAAGTCGGCAAAACCAATCGCCGCTACCACTTTAGGGCTCTCAGGAAGCGGACCAACCAACTGGGCAACGGTGGTAACGGTAGTAGTTGAAGTGGTTACCAAATTATTATCAACTGGTTTAACCACCGTCACCACCGCGTTAGTTGATGCTGTGCGGTTTTTATAAACCCCGCGCAAATCAAGATTTGTCGCCGTACTGCGTTGGCAATAAATGTTATTGATTGCCATACGAGTCGTAATGAAGACGAAGCCGGTCGGTTCGCTAATTCCCCAAGGGGTGAGAATATCCTTAGCGTAACGCTTTTGGAAAATCTTCACCGCCTCGTAAGTATTTTCGTCATAAACGCCGTTTAAAGGCACCTCCAACTTTTCCACAATCCGCAGAAAAGCCTGAAGTTTAATTACCTCCAAACGATTATTGTTCCAGCCGAGCTTAAGATACTCATTTAGATAAGGAGTACAAGCGGGTGGCAACGCCGGGATAACGGGTGTAATTGGTTTAACTGGAGTTCGGCGTCTTCCGCCACCACCTCCACCTCCCCCGCCACCATTATCATTATTCCCTCCTCCGCCACCACCTCCACCTCCGCCAGTAGTTGTAAACTGACCTTCAGGGGAAGCGTCGCTATTATTGGTAAGAGTAAGGAAGTTACCTTCACCGCCAACACTAGTGTCATCACTAGAACCAGTGATAAATTGGTTTTCAGAACCGGAATTACTTTCGGTGCTAAAGCTCGCTTCACCGGAATTAACTGCCCCGACGTCTGGAGGAGTCGGGGTCCCGCCTGTCCCGATTGAAGCATCGGGAACAGAATCGTCGGGAGAGTTAGTGTTTGCGCCTCCTTGCTCATCACTAATCGCTAAAGTACTTAAGTTTACCCCGTCATATTCGTCGGGGTCAACGGCTTCAGCAAGCACAATAACTGGCCAATTAAATACGCAAAAGAGCCCGATAAACACGGGAATAAACCACGAGAAATATGGGGTTCTTTTTGACATAAATAAAATAAATTTCGCTAAAATGACGAAACCTCAAAAAGAACAAATGTTAAAGATCAAAAGTTGCGTGAAAGAACGAGGACTAACCTAATTAATAACTATCAAACCAGCAGTTAAAAAGCAAGCTGGAAATGTCCTTTATTTGATTAAGGACATTATTAAAGACAATTTCTAACTTGATAAAGGACAAAGTTTGGGGCTTTGTCCTTTAGATTACGGGGTAATTGCTGGGTCTTCAGCCCCGACGTCTGGAGGAGTCGGGATCACGCCTGTCCCGATTGAAGCATCGGGAACCGAAGCGTCGGGAGTGGTGGGGGCTGGCTCATTTTCCTCAATTTCAGTAATAACTGGTGGTTCTTCAATAATTGGATCTGGAACAGGGGGTGACTCTGGAACTGGATCAGCCCCGACGCTTTCGGTCGGGGTCCCGATTGAAACATCGGGAGTAGTGGTGGATACTGGCTCAATCACCGGTGGAGTACTAGTAGATTCTTCCGGCGGAAGCTCTGGTGGAGTGGAAGTGGCAATCGGGTCGGTAGTAGTTGCCACTGGTGGTGGAATAATTGGAGTTTCATCTTCTTCTGGTTCAGGATTGGGTGGGATTACCGCCGGAGGATTATTATTGTTGTTATTTGATGGAGGGTTGTTTGCTAGCGAGAGTAAATTACTAATATCGTTTTTAGTTAAACACTGGTCATCAACACAAATTTTAGTTTTGGCGGTAAAGGTATCGGCAAATAAATCGCCGATACCGTTAGCCACATTCGCGAACCAGTTGACGAATTTTAAAAACAAATTGCTGAAAAAACTTGAAGCAAATGATTGCGGAGTGCTTGTGGTAGTAATTGTGGTTGACGCAATTGTTTCAAAATTTATTACAATATCTTGTAGCGCCTGAATCTGAAGCGGGATTAAATCCAAATATCGCACCGAGCTCGCCAATCCCTCATCGTCATAAGAAACAAATTGGGGATTAACCGCTTCCACATCCTCGGCAATTAAACCGTGACGGACTGTGCCCGAAGCATTATTAAATTCATAAGTTATTGGAATAAGTTGTTTTAAAGTTGTCAGCCCAACCCCCGGGTTAATGTCTAAAATATTGTGTTTGTAGCGTTTGGATGAGGTGATGCAAGTCTCGTTATCAGTATTACGAGTAACCTGATTATTACTATCTAAACACAAAGAAGCGGCAGCCGCGCCGATATTTGAAGTAAGATTACTAAACCCCACCGTGCCATCAACCGAGAAAGTGCGCCATGGGGAAGTGGTTCCTACCCCTACACTCCCTTTAAACAAAGCGGAAATTGCTCCTGTTTGAGTGCTTGATGCCACGCCGGCCGTAATTGGTCCAGCCGAGAATATTCCGCCCAAGCCCACATTAAGCGCTGAACCGACTGAAAGATTTTGTTGAATCACCGCGTTCTCGCGAACTTGTAAACTGCCCGCTTCAAGCGAGTGAACGATGCCGGAAGTCACTTCAATACCGGTGAGGTCAATTTTGGCAATCGTATCTAAATTTGAATCAACCACATACGCATAACGACCAGCTATACTTAATGCCGTCGGAGTTGTTCCCAATGCTTGACTACTAACTTGTGTCGGCGAAACTGGATTACTGATATCAATAACTTTGATGCCATTGGTCCCTTCAACTAAATAAAGGTAACGACCGGAAATTGCAATATCGGTTGGCAGAGTGGTTAAAGCTAAACTCCCCACCACAACCGGCACCGCCGGGTCACTAATATCATAAACAATCAAAGTAGTACCAGCGAAATAAAGATAACGACCGGAAAGAGCAATCTTCCCAGGAACAGCCGGGTTAGTAGCGTGAGAAACTACTAAAGAAGGGACAGCCGGGTTAGAAATATCATAAATGTCAAAGGAGGTAGACTGGCTATTTGTTAAATATACATAGCGACCACTCACCACAATTTGGGCAGCGCGTAAGGTACCAATAGGTGTAGTGCTGACTAATTTGGGAAAAGTTGGGTCACTGACATTAATAATTAGGAGATCATTAAATCCACCAGCGCCACCATTATTTATATAAACAAAAGATCCGCTAACGGCAATCGCTGCGCCATAAATGAGAGACCCATAATTAAAACTTAAGCTACCGACAATTACTGGAATTTTTGGTTTAGAAATATCAAAGATTGTAAGTTTACCAGTTCCATTTGGAGGCGCTACTGTATCATCATCCACCGTATAAACATAATTGCCAGATACGGCTAACTTCGGGCGAGTAACTGTTCCGCCGATGGCCGTACTAGACACCAAAGCCGGGCTGGAAGTGGAAACATCGTAAATTTTTAAAGTATTATCACCATCGTCAACCACAAAAGCATAACGACCAACAATTTTTACATCGTTGGGAGTTGTATTGGTGGGCGCGGAACCGAGGTTCACTAATGTGCCGGGAGTTTGGTTAAAGATATTTGAAACAAAAAGATTAGTGGTGGTGGCGTTGGTGGAAGTGGAGTTAGTCGCCGTTAGATTGATAAAAGTGGAAGTATCGGTGGTGGAAGTGGCGGTGAAATAAGAAGAGACCGTTTCCCCCACCACGGAAAGTGCAGTGTAAGGTGAGGTGGTGCCAATGCCTACTCGGCCTTGAAAGTAGGCAGAGATTTGACCACTTGCCGTGGTGGAAGCGATGGAAACGGAAAGTGGACCGGAACTGAAAATGCCTCCGGCGCCAACATTGAGCGAACCACCGAGTGAAAGATTGTTTTGAATAAAAGCGCTTTCCCGAACTTGTAAACCACCCGCTTCCAACGAGTGAACGATGCCGGAAGTTACCTCAATGCCAGAGATGTCAATTTTTTTAAGATCATCAGCATTAGAATCAACCACATAAGCATAACGACCAGTCAAAGCTACCGCTACAGGGTTAGCACCGAGAGAAAAAGTATTTGATAAAATCACTGGATTATAAGGATCAAGTACATCAATCACTTTCAAATCATCACTAGACGAATCAGTAACATAAGCATAACGACCAGAAACCACAATACTATTTGGTGCAGTGCCAATAATTAAACTTGATAGATTGACCGGACTAAGTGGATTTGAAATATCAATAATTCTGAAATACCCCGCGACCCCAGAAAGAACATAAGCATATCTTCCTGAAATATATAAATCGGTTGGCGCGCTACTGGCAATACTATAAGTTGATACTATCGCCGGAGATAAAGGATCGGAAACATCAATTGTGTAAAAACTTGTGCCAGCAACAGCATAAACATATCTACCTACAGCATGAAGCGCGGTAAACGCAGTACCAATTGTACCTTTAATAACTGGATTGACTGGGTCAGAAACATCAACCACATAAAAACTAGTGTTGGTTGAGGAAAGATAGGCATAACGACCCTGAACAAAAACATCACTAAGAAATGTGCTGGTAAATAATGTAGCGCTTAAAACAACTGGGGAACCCGGAGAGCTGATGTCAATTATTCTTAATTTAAAATCTCCATTGTCAACCACATAAGCATAACGACCAGCAACATATATGGCGCTTGGACCCGTCCCTAAGGCCACTTAACCAATTTGTGATGGAGTAGTAGTAGAAGTGTCAAAAATTTTTAAATTATCATAAAAACTATCAATTACATAAGTATAATTACTAGTAACAAACACATCAGTTGATGAAGCAGACCCACCCAAAGAAATACTGCCAGTTTGCTTAAGTGTGCCTTCTTTTTGCAAAAAATTCCCGCCGATCAAAGTTAGGGATTCGCTTGGCGTACTCGTCCCAATTCCAATGTTTCCATTTTGGTTTACGCCACCAATGTAAAAGGCGGGAGTGGAAGAACCTTGATTGGCGACCACAAAACTCGGGTTGATTGTGCCCATCTCCACTGAAAGTTGCCCCCAAGGTGAGGTGGTAGCGATGCCAACATTACCGGAAGTGCCAGCCAAAATTGTCTGCCCCGAAACATATAAATTAGTTGTGGTGGCATTGGTCGTGGTGGCGTTCACCATCGTTAAGTTGGTAATGGTGCTCGTGGCGTTGTTGATTAGAATTCCCCCGCTTAAAGTTGAGAGACCAGTGGCAGAAAACGCGTTAGCGGTTAATAAAGTAACAACATTTAAATTAGTGGTTGTAGCACTGGTTGTTGTGCTATTTATCATGGTTAAGTTGGTAATCGTTGATGAAGCGGTGGAAAGAAAGCCACTGGCAAAAGTGCTGGTGGTGTCGGTGCGACCGAAGGCGGTGGAGTCAAGATTATCCAAAGTGTCGGCGACCACGGCGGAAGGCACACTGCCAATTTCTTTTCGAGGGGTCATTTCTGAATCAGTGCCAACTTTCACTCCCAAATAAAGCGTTTGATTAAAATTCACCCCACTCAAACTCGTCACATTACCGAGCAAGACACTAAATAATCCATCGGTCACGGTCACGTCATTGGCGTCAGCAGTTAAACTTTCCGTCCAAACCGCCGTGCCACCAGTCGCCGTGGTGTAAAGATTGAAAACCATATCGTAATCAAGGTCAGCCACCGCTACGCCACTGGCGTTGGTGAGTTTGCCTTGATAATTTAATTTTAAATTTATGGCGGATTCGGCTTGAGGCGCAAGGAAAGCGGAAAAAATTAACATCAGCAAACACACCTTCAGAATTTTGAAAGTGGAATTTTTGAAGCGTTTTTCAAACTTCTTTAACGCCAAAAAAACACGCTCCATCTTTTTAATTTTACCATAAAATCACCACCCTTATTTGGCAATTACCAGCAAAGTTGGGGATAAGAAAATTAGTTTTTTTGACCGTGGCATTTTTTGTATTTTTTGCCACTCCCGCAGGGGCACGGGTCGTTGCGACCAACGACACTTTTATTTTCACTATTTTGATTTTGATTATTTTGAATTATTATTGGCGTTGGTTCTTCCTTTTTTATGGCCACGCCAACATTCGGAATAAATTGAATTAATTCTTCAGCGATTCTTTGTTCCATTTCTTTAAACAAAGTTAGCCCTTCGCGTTTATATTCCACCAACGGATCGCGTTGGCCATAAGCGCGTAAGCGCACGCTCCCCCGTAAATAATCCATTGACTCCAAATGCTCCACCCAAAACAGATCAATAAATTGGAGTACCGCTTGCCGAAGCGACGCGCCAAAAACTTGATCGCCTAAAGTTTTTCGTTTTTCTTCTAAAAGATTTTCTTGTTTATCTAACTCTTCATCATTAATCCCCGCTTCCTCCAAAATTCTGATTAAAAATTCTTCCGCGTGAGCGCCGGTTTCATCCAGTAAAACTTCGCGCCGTCGCGCGTAAATAGTTAAGCGCTGATGATTTAAAACACTATCGTAATCAAGCAAATGTTTGCGCGCGTCAAAGTGAAAACCTTCAATTTTAGACTGAGCACTTTCAATCGCGCGCGACACCAACCGATTTTGAATCGGCTCATCCTCGGGGATGCCAAGCCGTTTCATCATCCCTTTAATTTTTTCTGGCGCAAACACCCGCGCCAAAGAATCTTCAAGTGAGATAAAAAATTGCGTCATCCCCGGATCGCCTTGCCGTCCCGAGCGACCGCGGAGTTGATTATCAATTCTTCTGGCCTCGTGGCGCTCGGTGCCAATCACATACAAACCACCAAGATTTTTCACCTCCTCGTATTCCTCTTTGGTCGCGTGAACCCCACCAAGTTTAATGTCTACACCCCGCCCCGCCATATTAGTTGCCACCACCACGCTCCCCTTTTTGCCAGCGCCAGCAATAATTTCACCCTCCTCCTCATGATTTTTAGCATTCAAAATTTTATGCGGAATCCCCTCTTTTTTTAAATAAGCAGAAATAAATTCATTTTTTTCAATTGACACAGTCCCAATCAAAAGTGGTTGCCCTTTGGCGTTAACCGCTTTAATTTTTTTCACTAGCGTCATAATTTTGCCCTTTTCCGTTTGAAAAATTAAATCCGTTAAATCTTGACGAACCATGGTTTGATGCGTTGGCACCGCCACCGTTTCCAGTCCGTAAACTTTTTGAAACTCTTCCGCCGAGGTTAGCGCCGTGCCCGTCATGCCGGCAATCTTTTCGTAAAGTTTGAAATAATTTTGCAAAGTCACACTGGCATAAGTGCGCGACTCTTGCTTTATTGCCACGCCCTCTTTGGCTTCAATCGCTTGATGCAAGCCCTCCGACCACCGCCGACCCGGTTGCAAACGACCGGTAAATTCATCCACGATAATCACCTCGCCATTTTTAACCACATAATCTTTCTCGCGCAAAAAAAGCGCCTTGGCTCTAACGGCCGTTTCCAAATGATGAACATATTTAATTCCCTTCTCAGTGTAAATATTACCCACACCAAGCATTTTTTCCGCTTTGCCAATCCCATTTTCCGTCAACGCAATTTCGCGCCGTTTTTCGTCAATTTCAAAATCACTGACCGCTTCTAATTTATTAGCAATCTCGGTAAACACTTTATATAAATTGCTGGAGTCGGCAGTGGGCGCGGAAATAATTAACGGCGTCCGCGCCTCGTCCACCAACACGGAATCAACTTCATCAATAATCGCAAAATTGTGTCTCAAGTGATTAGTAGAATTAGTTTGGACAATTCTTTTAGAGTCCGTAGAAATATTATCGCGCAAATAATCAAAACCAAATTCATTGTTAGTGCCGTAAGTAATGTCAGCCGAGTAAGCCTCGCCTCGCGAACAAGGTTTTAAAAATTCATAAAAAATATGAAATGACCCACTGGCATCGCGCGCTTCATCAGTTTCTTTCTTGGCGTGAGTCGGGTCATAAAGATAAGACGCGTCATGATTTATCAAGCCAACCGAAAGACCGAGAAAATTAAAAATTTGCCCCATCCACACGCTGTCACGCCGCGAGAGATAATCGTTCACCGTCACCACATGCACGCCTTTGCCGGTAAGCGCGTTTAAATAAGTGGGTAAAGTGGAAACTAAAGATTTGCCTTCACCAGTTTTCATTTCGGTAATTTTGCCGGAGTGAAGCATGATACCGCCTAAAAGTTGTACGTCGTAATGCCTTTCACCGAGTGTACGTTTTGCCACCTCACGCACTAAAGCAAACGCTTCGGGAAGGAGGTCGTCTAGGGTTTCGCCACGAGTTAATCGTTCTTTAAATTCCAAAGTTTTTTTAGGAAAATCAGCGTCAATTAAAACTTCCATTTGAGATTCTAAAGAATTGATTTTCGCCACCAACGGTTGCGCAACGCGTAAAGTGCGTCCGGAAGCGTCGCCAAAAATCTTAGTGAATAATGACATTGAGCCAATTCTCACATAACAAACAACAAAAAACAATCCCGTTAGAAGCAGGGGCACTGCGGGCCCTCGTGGCTTCTAACGGGATGTTTTTCTAAAAAACTATCGCTTCTTTTTGCCCCCCTTCTTTCTCTTTGAAGTCTTTTTCTTTTTAGAGACCTTTTTCTTTTTTGCCATTTTAAATTACTTATTTTATTTTCTTAAAAGTAAGATAACGGCGGTCGACCAACGCTTGCCATTACCAACACTTTAATTATCATTCAAAACAAACTAACTTACAATAATTTTTCACAAAAAAATGTGGATAACTTTTTTAAAAAAATTTCTAGAAAATTAATTTGTGAATTTAAAAGTTGAGAGAATATTTTTAATCATTTCTACTTGCTCAGACGGTGTAAGACCAATCTCATAAAAATCATGTATCTGAGACAGCCCAGCAATAACTACTTTATTCTTGTCCGGTGAAATCATATAAAACATAGACACTGGCCCCACATTATCTAAATGTTCAGACGTTACTGGCCCAGTAAAATAATAGCCGCTCATGTCGTTTGCTAAATTGACGAGTGTAAATGACTTAGCAGGTATAAGAGTTCCGGTCAGATCAATATTTTTTGCAAACCATTGTGGAGCTGATAATTTGTCATTATTGTTAAGAATAGTGAAACCAAATTGACCGACAAATCCGTGTTTTGGATCAGTGTCAAATTGAACATCTAAAAAGAGATTCTCTGGGGTTTCAGATTCTTTAACCATCGACTTAAAACCAAAATCTGGATACTTAAACTCAAACCCAAAATCACTGTTTCGATATGTTTTCCAATTTGAAATGTCTACCCCAGAAGTTGTCGAAATATCTAGTGAACTTAGAATTGGAAGAAACTCACTTTCGGTACGGTAAAGGCTTGAAACATATACAATAAAATTAGAAACTGAAATAAATGCAGCTGGCGATGGTTGAAGTGAAGGCAGAACAGAAAGGTCATTGGCATAAATTGCCGGATGACCATCAACTTTTACTGAAGTAGTGCTGGCATATCTAGAATACCAGCCCTCTCGATAAGTTTTAAAAAAATCATCAAGTGATTGCTTTGATAAATTATCGAGAATCTGAATCCGAAACGCTGGTGGGTTAAATTCAAGATCGAGACTGGCTGGATCATAAATAAAAACTCCAACACCATCCTTCGATGTTCCCCAGCCAAGCGGGTAACGAAAAGCTACATTCACTCCGTTCTTACTTACTGTGTCTATTGGCCAATCGCTGGTGTCAGAGAAATTTGAGAAAATACCTGAGGGCACTGAACCATTAATTTTAAAAGTAGAGTATATTTGATCTAGAATCTCAAGATTTTCTTTATCTAACGCGCTCATCTTTATCTCCATCGCTTCATTAATTTTTACTAACCTGAAGGAACCTCCACCAAGTTCAGAAATTCCCCAGCCGCTATCAACAAAGTTACGCCCTGTTACATCTTTGTAGCCAATACTTATCAAAAAATAGTTCGTTAGGCTGTCAGTCCCCCATAACTTATCCATATTTGTTTCTGGACTAAATACACCAAAAGATTCTCCAGCGTTCCACTCATTTTTACTTAGCTTCCAATTCGACGGATATCTAAATTCAAAACCATATTCATCATTTTGATACGTTAACCAATCACTTATATCAGAATTTTTAGTTACGGGATTTTCATCCACTTTCTGATTACTTAACAAACCTAGCACGGAGATGGAGAGAAGGACGAGAAAAGCCAAAATAATTAACCAGAGTGGCCAAGATTTAGGTTGATTTTGTTCATCCATAATTTAAGCGACAACTCTCCGGCGTTCCAGAAGCGACACGCGATGTTCCAATGTTTCAAATTCTTCCGTATCCACTTTTTTCTTCATTCCATTTTTAACTTCGGTCATATCCTTTTTTAATACCGAAACATCTGTTTTCAGAACCGAAACATCCTTTTTTAGTACCGAAACATCTGTTTTCAGAACCGAAACATCTGTTTTTACTTCTGTAATATCCAGCATCATTGAACCAATCATTTCCGTATGTGAATCAAGAATCTTGCTGTGTGATTCAAGAATCTCACTATGCGAGTCTAGTGTTCTATTTACTTTTTCTAAACCAGTGTCAACTTTTTTTTTATTGGTTCTCATTTCCTCGATCATTGGACAAACTCACTCCGCTATTG
>JBBTTN010000027.1:0-18541 GCA_038064235.1 Patescibacteria group bacterium | reverse complement strand
TCGCTCCGAGAACACACTCACTCTGCTCGTGTGCTCTCTGCAGGAATCGAACCTGCATTTACCCCTTAGGACGGGGTTGTTCTATCCGTTGAACTACGAAAGCATTAAAATATGGCTACAGTGGCGTTATTTCATCACCGCGCGAAGCGCGACACCGCTTTACCTTACCACATTTTTCGCATTGATGAATGATCACAAACTCTCCCTTCTCCATCTCCACTTTCTCCGGCTTCATTAAACCCCGGCACTCTTCCGCCCGGTCGCCCGGATTAATATCCACATGTTTACTCCACAAACATTTCGGGCAATGATTAGTATAACCATCACCCACAATCTGTGCGCCACAATGCCCGCATTCAAAATCCTCTTTAACTTTTTTAAATAACTGGGACATAACTATCCAAATATTCTTTTAAAAATTATCTCGTACACTTGACTTCTGTGACCTACCGCCCAAATATAAACTAACTTATTCTCTAGACTATAAATAATACGCCATTCATTAACCCTTAATTTCCAAAATCCTTTAAGACTTCCACGTAGTGGTGAGCCGAAAATTTCAGGGTTAGTAAGTAATTTTGTATCAATTGCATCTTTTACTCTAAGTAGAATAGTTTTATCGAGTCTAGGAAAATCTATAGTTGAAACTTTATCATCAAAATTTACTATCCAACTTGAATCAGAAAAATTTCTTTTTGATTTCATCATAGGAGAGCATTTTAGTACTAGTTGAACGTCTTTCCTCTGCTATTTTGGCCCACAACATATCTTCTTCCAATTCTAAAGCAAGACGAATCAACATGGTTGCTTTGGTGGTAATTTGAACTCCGTCCATTTTAGCTGAGGCCTTAAGCGCTCGTGCCATTTGACGGTCAGGTGAAATACTAATTCTCTTTATATTTTTATTTAATGTTTTTATTGCCATAATCCCATCGTAACAAATTTGTTACAGTAAGGCAAATTGGTGCCCCTTACTTAATCTTGGATAATGTACGGTGAAATCTTGGAAGTGTTCTTTTTGATAATTTTAGCGTGTAGATTTGAAGCATCTCAGCCTGATATTATTTCCTGTTGTTTGAAGTCCAAAGATTGTTCCACCAATCAGAAGGATCAATATCATATATTAATTTACCAAGTTTCTTGCCCGTCTCCGTTTTAAGCTTTTCAAGTTGGGCGTTTATCTTGGAGACACCTTTTCCGTATAGCCAAATATTCGCCTCCTTATTTCCAGACCATTCGTATTCTCGTAAAAGAAGTATTTGATCAAGAAGGTCGGCTTCTTTTGCCAAAATCGCCTCTCGGCTTTCTCTTTTTTCATACTCACCGATAAAATCTCTCAAGTCAAGATACGGCAAAGTTCCAAGCTGATCCTCATTTATCTCATGTTCAAAAACTTTAATGTATTTCTTATGCACCCAATTATGGTCATTGCTTCTTACCTCTGCCATATCGTGAAGAAGGCTCATCATCACGGTTTTGTAAAGATCGGCACCTTCCTCCTTTGCTAAAAACCAACTTATGATCGCTACGCGATACGAATGAGAAGCGATACTATCCGACATATCGTCAGTCAAAAGAACCTGCCGATGCATCCGCATGAGCTTTCGCATCGTACCGATTTCATAGAGAAAATTAACTATTTTCTCTTGTTTTTTATTCCTTTTTAGTTTTTGCAACTTCATAGTATACATGTTAACAATAGCTTAATTCTTAATCAACTAAAAGAACAAGGTCAGCTAATTTTTCAGGTTCGAATTCTTTTTGATATCTTTTGAGTGCCGTTGTAACTTGTTTAAAATAGGAATCAGGATGAGTTTCAGGAAAATATTTTTTGCCCCATCTCTCTTTCTCTCGCCTTATGCGTCATTCATCAATTTTTTGGAGATCACCAGTGAGATAAATTCGGCGATTCCAAAGGTGATTTAAGTTTTGAGGATGAAACATAAACACACCATCTATCACTAAAATCCCTTTTTCTGATTCACCAGTTTTAAACAAATTAATCACTCCCTCAAGTTTTCTGTTGTCCCTAACTTCCAATTCAAAAACTTTGGACTTATCCTTTGCGTCAGCAAGTAGTTTTTCAATTTGTTCTTTTGGTAATAGAAAATCATCTTGATGAATAAATGTAATATCTGGATTTAGTTTTGCTAATTCATTAACCAGAGTCGTTTTACCAACTCCCGTATAACCATCAACAGCCACCACTAATTTATCAACAGTTTGCGCCCAGATACGTATATATTTATCCGCTTCAATGGCTAATTCTTTTTGATTCATAATTCTGTGCGGGATACGAGAATCGAACTCGTGTCTCGTGCTTGGGAAGCACGCATTCTACCACTAAACCAATCCCGCAATTTAAAATTTATTTTTCGTTGCTGTGCATAAGTCTTAAAAAGAAAATTGTCTCACTTTTAAGTTTTGTCCTTGCCCAATCTTTTTGAGGTTCAGTAAGTAATTCACCCAAACCATCAAGAATGTGTTTGTTGTCCAGCTTCTCGAGCAATTCAATGCACCTTGTGAGAACATTTTTTAAAGACATTCCTGACCGTTTTTCCACAATAGTTTTGTTAATTTCCCAATTTTTATCATTAAAAAAATAAACATCATAAATATCGCGACTAGTTTTGCCAATTCGTTCATACATTGCCATTAATTTATGCGCAAACATATCGGGCTTTACCATCACTAACATTGAAATGCCGAGTAATGTTTCAATTTTATATTGTGAACCATGACTCCGACGATTTACTTCAACTTTTATTTTTTGCGCGCCAGTAGCGTATGAAATTACATTTAATAAATTAAAATGTTTAATCTGCGAGTCAATAATTGTTCCGTAGTTTACAATTATTTTTTGAATCTTTTCAAAGACCAAAGCTTCCTTGCTTTCATCTAAAAGATCAAAATCTAAATCAACCGACTTGCGATTAAGACCATAAAATAAATTAGCCGCGGTACCTCCTTTAAAACCGAGGTGAGGCGAGATTGTCGTATCGGAATAAATATCCTTTAAAATCTGAAGCATTATGGCTTTATGTTTTGAGTAATCCAGCGTCATAAATTTGTGTTTTTATTGTAATCATAATACATTTTGACTTTTTTTATCATTCGCTTATTGTGATAAATGGGTAAAATTTCAAAAACCTTCTTCCAGTCTAAGGCATCTAAGTTGTCAAAATGGTAATCCTTGCTGATATAAATCCGATCCAAAAAAGCGCGCTCTTTGGTTGCCATCGCAATGCCATTTTCATGTTCAATCCCCGTGGTGTTACTCAACACATAATCCTTCATCCGAACAAACGAAATCCTTTGGTCAGCCACTTCAATATCCCTCGTCACATAAGTGGCAACAAAAAAATTACCGTAGTATTGAAAATTAATTCCCTCGCGAGTTAAGACAGTTTCAAAACTAATGTAAGACGGGGTGTAAATGCGGGTAGCCAATTCAAAACGATTATAGTTTTTGTCTTTAGCGTAAATACCTCGATAGATTCTAATTAACTTACCACTTTTTACATAACTATTTAATCTCACCCGAACGGTATTTTCCGCTTCTACCCCCCACATCAAAGCCACATCTTTAGTAGAAAAAATGGTTCTTGGAGATCTTAATAAAATCTCAACATATTGACCCTTATTGGGTTTATTTTCCATATAGTGACTGGAAGTTAGTTTAAAGCTAACTTCCAGTATATTATACACAACACCTAAAATGAAGGCAAATTTCCCCACCATCTCTGCCAAAAGGATTTTTGGGGTAAAGTAAGCGGAGTCGCGGTAGCCTCTTTTGGCTCCACTAAATTTATTACCCGCTCGCCCGGGCGGACCATCCCAAACTTTTCCCTAATCACCTTCTCCACTCCGCGTTCCGTTTCCAACTCGGCGATTGAAGCAGTTAAATAGGCTTCTCTCTCTTTCAAGCGAGTCTCTTCGGAGCGCACTAATTCAAGGGCTTGATTGGCCACCCGGCTCTTATTATATAAACCAAAAACCGCGTTAAGTAAAATCAGCGCCAAAACTGCCATCGGCAATAAAAAAATTTTGGAGTGAAGAAAACGACGCCAATAGCTTTTAGGTTGAAAGTCTAACATAATAAGTCTATAATATAGCAAATTTAAACATTTTACATGCTTGCCAAAAAACACCAAAAAAAGCTTCAGATTATTTGGACCATCACTAGCGTTATCACCATTTTGGGGATGTTGATTCTTTACGCTTTTCCGTTGTTTCAATAACTAACACTATTACTCTTTGGAACCGAGCAACTTCACGAAGACATCGTGCGGGATCTTCATTGAGGCGCGCGCTTGCATCTTTTTTTTGCCTTTCTTTTGCTTTTCGCGCAGTTTCATTTTGCGTGTGATGTCGCCACCGTAGAGATAATCGGTGACATCTTTTTTCATGGCTGAAATTGAGCGCGAGGCAATAATGCGTCCCAGCGCTTGCGCTTGAATTTTGATGACGAAAAGTTGACGCGGTAAAAGTTCTTTCAAACGCTCCACTAAATCCTCGGCGTCTTTATTAACCCGTGAACGCGAGACAATTCGCGTCAGCGCTGGTTCCACCTCTTCAGTAATTAATATTTCTAACTTACAAACATCAGCTTCGCGTAAACCAATTAAGTGATACGAGAGCGAAGCGTAGCCTGAAGAGATACTCTTTAATTCGTTAAAGAATCCGCGCATTAGCTCTCGAAGTGGCAACTCGATGGTGAGTGATGAGCGCGAATGACTTAAAGTGGTGGTCAACATTGGCAAAGCCTCATGCGCATTTAACATTTTTAAAATCACTTCAAGATAAGAAGTGGGAGTGATAATATTGGCTTCCGCCCACGGCTCAAGAATCGTTTCTTGTTTTAAATTATCAGGAAAAAGGTGGGGTGAAGCGATGGTTGCTTCTTTGCCGGTTGTTTTGTCAATTATCTGGTAACTAATTGAGGGGGTGGTAACCGTGAGTTCTAGATCAAATTCGCGCTTCAATCTTTCCGTAATAATTTCTAAATGAAGCAAACCCAAAAAACCACAAATAAATCCCCGACCCAAAGAACTTGAGGCTTCTTCCGAAAAAGATAATGACGAATCAGACAAGCTCAAACGCTCAAGCGCTTGTTTGAGCGCCCCAAAATCATTTTGACTATTAGGGTAAATCGCCGCCCAAACCATTGGTCGCGGTTCCGTATAACCCGCAAAAGCCGGTAAGGGATGCGCGGGATTATTGATGGTATCGCCCACCCGCGCCCGACTTTGCTCTTTAATCCCCGTAACTAAATAACCAATCTCGCCCGCCACCAATTTATCAGTTTCGGTTTTTACCGGTTTAAAAGTACCCACCGAGAGCACCTTAAAAATCTCACCCGCAGCGGTAAACGATAATTTATCATCTCGCATTATTTCACCATCAAACACCCGCACATACACAATAATCCCTTGATGGGTGGAGTATTCAAAATCAAACACTAACGCTCGTTTATTTCTTGGATCATTCGTTTCAACTTGCGGTGAAGGAATAACCTCAATCACTCGCGAGAGCAAATCTTTTACCCCAAAACCAGTTTTTGCCGAAATTTGAAGAATATCTTCACGCGGACAATTTAAAAGTTCCACAATTTCTTCAATTACTTCTTCGGTGCGCGCCACGCTCAAATCAATTTTGTTAATTACGGGAATAATTTTTAAATCCGCCTCGCGCGCCATAGCGAGCACCGACATGGTTTGCGCTTGCACCCCTTTAGTGGCATCCACTAAAAGAATCACGCCCTCCACCGCCTTAAGCGAGCGCGAAACTTCGTAAGAGAAATCAATGTGCCCGGGCGTGTCTATTAAATTTAAAATATAATCTTCGCCTTGATAATGATAATTCATCCGCACGGGTTGCATCTTGATGGTGATACCACGCTCACGCTCAAGCTCCATGCTATCAAGCACTTGCTCCATCATTTTACGTTTTTCGATCGTGTCAGTGAGCTCCAATAAACGGTCCGCCAAAGTAGACTTGCCGTGATCAATATGGGCAATAATTGAAAAGTTTCGGATATTTTTTAGATTCATATTTCTTCCGGAGATTCCACCACCACCGCGCTTCGCCAAAAACGCTGGCGTAATGACCCAATAATACTCGTTAATTCCTGACTCCCACTAAACTGCAACAAGCCTAACCCCACCGCCATACCGCCCAAACCAGCCAAGAGTCCCTGAAATAAAATACCAAAAAAAGTGTTTAAGTCAAACCAATTATCAAACACATTAAGTAATAAATAACTGGTTACGGCTCCACCAAAACTGGCAAACAGCACTTGCCAAAAAGTGCGACTGACGCGCGCGCCAAACGGTCCAAAATCTCGACGAAAGAAAAAATAAAATAAAAATAAATTCACTAACATTCCAAGCGAAAAAGCGATCGGTAAAATAAGCACAATCGTCCCACCCACTTGCTCCACTCGAAGCCAACCCTCCACTAATTGCTGAAACGCCACGGCGCTTTTGTACCAAGCGTTTAAGCCGTAAGCGAGCGCCACCACCAAAAGCGATGAGACCACATTAATAATCAAGGGTTTACTAGTTTTACCGGCGGCATAATACGCCCTTACAAAAAGTAAAATTAAACTTTGAGCAATAATGGAAATTGAAAAACACGCCAAAGCGGCCGCGGTGAGACGCGTATCCGACCAATCAAACTCGCCCGAACCTAAAATCACGCGCACAATTTGCGCGCGCAAAACAATAAAAATTGCCATCGCCGGGATGGACCAAAAAATAATGTAACGAAGAGCATCGGAAACTTGCCCAACAAATTTGGCGCGGTCGCCGTGATTAAAAATTTTTACGAGCGTGGGAAAAGCCGCCACCGAATAACTTAAACCCACGATAGCCAGTGGCACCGATTGCAAATTATTCGCAAAATTAAATACAGCAATGGAACCTTTGTCCATCAACGACGCCAGCGCCACCAACACTAAAATTGTAATTTGATGAACGGAAAGCGTAAAAGTCCGAGGCAGAGAAATTGCCACCAATTGACGAATTTCGCGCCAATCAATTTTTAAAGCTAGTCGCGGAAAAAATCCCAAGCCCCACACCGTCGGTGCCTGCACCAAAAGATGAAGTGTCGCCCCCAAAATTACTCCCCAAACTAAACCCGCCAGCCCCATTGAGGGATAAAAAAAACTGATGCCGATAATTATCCCCACATTGTAAAGTACCGGACTTAAGGCGTAAATAAAAAATCTTTTAAATGATTGCGTGACACTGCCAAATAAATTTGAAAGGCCCAAAAGAATCGGCGAGAGTAATAAAATCCGACTTAAATTAATCAGGGTCGCTTGCGCGGAAGCGCTAAAGCCCGGGGCAACCAGTGGCGCCAAATACGGCATTAAAATAAATGCGGCGACTGCCACCACAATAATTAAAATAAAAAAAAGGGTAAAAACGCTATTGATTAATTTTTGAGCGCCAACCTTACTCTCACTGTCTAAATGACGAATAATAAAAGGGATGAGAATCGTGATAGAAACTAGCGACGCCACCGAAACATAAATAATATCGGGAATGCGAAAAGCGGAATAATAAATATCAAGTTCAGAGCCGGCGCCGAAGGCGCCGGCGAGCAAACGATCGCGAAAGAGTGATAAAATTTGCGAAACAAAAGCCGACAGACCGAGCAAAAAAGCCGCCTCGTTTAAACTGCTCCATTCACGATTAAATAAATTTAGGACTTTTTCCACCATAAATTAATTACTTTCTTCAACGGTTGGATTTAGTTGTTCGCGCAGAGCTAGTGCTTCGGCATGATTGGGGTCAATCGCGAGCGCCTCATCAAGCGCGCCCGTAGCGCGCGGAAGATCCTTGGCATCACGATAAAATATCGCTAATTGATAACGCACATTAGCATCGCTTGAGAGTAATGCAAGGGCTGATTTAAAATTTGTATCAGACTCATCTAAATTATTTTCCCAATAATTTTGCTGACCTAATTGTAATAAAGTCTCAGCAAATTTTACCTCAAGTTTTGGCTCGTTTGGATTAAGCGCCAGCGCCCGCTCATAAGCATTTTTAGCTTCGGTAATAGCATTGGGCACTTTGGCTTGAATAAATAAACTCGCCACATCGCCATAAAGTTCCCAACTGCGATAATCGTTTGGCGCCACCTGCACCGCCTGACGCGCCAATGAAACCGTTTTATTTGCCAATAAATCTCGTTGGCTGATAAATTCTTGACTGTCAATCGGCGCGTTGGGCGTGGCGACGAAAGCGCGTAATTGCTCAAGTGATTCTTTCGCCTTTTGATAATCGGCGGTTTGGGAATCAACTGTCGCGATCTCGGGCGTTAAAACTTTAGCGGGAAAACTATTTAACTGCTGATAAAAACCAAACAAGGCTGTAGTCAACAATAAAAGAGTAAAAATAATTAAAAATAGATTGCGCCACCGCGCGTCTTTTTTAAGCGCCATAAATTTTTTATTAAGAATTTTCGTCTTGATCATTATCCCCACCCAAAAACCAAGCGCCACAAAAGCCAGCGTAATAATTATTGGTCCGGGCGCGAAAATCAGCAAAATTAGCCAAAAATAAATGCTGGCAATCAATGAAATAAATAAACTAAAATTGGGTTTATTGGTTTGCATTAAATAAACAATGGTTTTAAACGCGTGGAAAATAAAACAGAGATAAAAAATCAGCCAACCGAAAAGATTAAAGTCCCACCGCCAAACAACCAACGGCGGAATGTAAGAAATTAACCAATAAATTCCCGCTAAAAAAATCAAACCGAGAATGACCATCACGAAATAACCATAGTAAATTTTTTTTAAAAAACCGCTGACCAGCGCGCCAATTATCAAAAATAAAATTAAACCAAAGATAATCAGTAAATTTGATAATTGGTTCGTTAGTGCGGTAAAAAAATACCAACCAAACAGAAAAAGCGTTAACGCGGAAATAAAAATTTTTGCTGTCAGATTTTTAAATATCATCATAAGCTTAATCATTATAAATCAAAAAACCCTCCGCGTGAAGCGAAAGGTTTTCTGATTTTTAGTTCTTTGCCGATAAGCCGAATTCTGTCGTGGATGATTATTTATCTGTCTCGCCAGTTACCCGGCGGATCAAGCGGCACCCCCCACACCCAGTCTGGGTGTGGGGTACGGCCTTGCACAGAAGTAAGGATTTGGCTCGTTTCACTTTTTAGGTTACCCTAAAAACTTATCCTGTAAAATCCTTTCGGACCACAGGATATCTCTTCGCTTTCGCTCCGAGACGTCTCTGCTCGCACCTCTCGCCTCACGGCGGATGGCAATTAACCACTACCGTTTTACCCCGTAAAATCCTTGCGGATCACGTGGCTGTGTTCGGACTTTCCTCCCCCCACTCAGACAAGCTGTCTAGTCTGGTGCTCTATTCAAGCGCCAAATTAAACATTGCCACAAACATTTTGTAACACTCTGAGTGGGGGGCAATCATCTAGCAAAGAACTTCGATCATCCTATCACAAAAAGATAAAAAAGTAAAAAATAAGCGCGGGGTGATAAATCACCTCCGCGCCTTTTGTTTTTGGACAAAAAAAACTTCAATTTGTGTGAGCTTTGTCCAGATATTTCCTGAAGTTTTCAACATTTCACAATTCCTCTCAAAAAAGACCGTGCCGACTTGTTTACGCCAAGTAAGCAAAATTACAATTCTCAAATTATCATCAAGCAAGGCAATTTGCCAGCTTCTGTTTTTAGGGATGTCCCTCTAAACAAGCCAAGTATCCCCTCACCTCCTCCAGTCTCTTTTTCCGTAATCCTCCAAACTTCTTTTCTGCCCAACTGGTTCGGAATATAGAAGTAGGGATAAATTCGAGTTGATTGCGAAGCATAGAAAGCGGTCTCCATTCCATTTCCTTCCCAAGCCCAAAGATAATTTGCTGAAGCCACACATCATCCAACCCTTGAGCCATGTCTGCGTCTCGTAGTATGTGATGACTCAATGTTACGTCCCGAAAATCTATACAGTGTGGATATTGAGTAGAAACGATAAGTCGCTCAATCTCTTTGTGGCACGGTCTATCAACAGGATGAAGATTATTATCGAGAGCTTTGAGAGCCCTCTCAATCTGTTTAGAATCATCTCCCGCCTTGCCACTATGATCCGCATCATGGAAAATGGCGGCAATAAGCAAGTTGCGTATTTCACGCTTCGTCAATTCCTCTTTATAATAACGACACGCCAGATAGACCAACCAAAAAACGTGCATCATGTGGCGGAAGTTATGGTATGGGTTGTTCAGGTTCGTAAACCTAAAAAATGCTGTTTGGAAATAATCCACTAGATTTCCGTCATATAAATCTTCTCGATTGTGGATGATGTCTAAGAGTGAGATTTTTCCAAAACCACGAACTTTCCTCTTCTTTTCCGACATCGCAGTGCACTCCTTTTGCTAAACCCTAGAGCTTTGCCGAATCCACATTGGATTCAAGGATCAATTCTCCACTTTTCAAACTACCACAACTTTATTATTAAGCAAATTACCTAACTTATGCGGTCGCATAAGTTAGGTAATTTGCAGGTAACATAATTTTCCATTAATAAAATTTTGTTTAATTTTTATTCTAAACTTTAGCTTCAACGGTTGGTGTAAAATCCACTTCGCAAACACCCGAGGCGCAAGCTAATTCTTTTTTGACTTCAGTATTATCTTGCTTCTCATAAAGCACCAACTTGGCAAAATCAATTTTCGGAAATTTGCCGGCAAATTCAGCGTATTGTTCGGCAGTAATTTCTTCATAAGGCGCCAGCCGATAAGTGTGATTAGAGCGCGGTAAAAATGACAGCCCGCCCACCATCTCCCAATTTTTATAAACCCAATTACCCACATCCAGCCACTCTTCATCACTCACGGAAATCGTGGTGGAAGGATTATGCTCCGTATAATTTTCTTTAACCATTTTCCAATAATCCAATTGTTCAATCGCCGTTAAATCATTTTTAAACGCTTTGCTTTTAGGCGATTGAATAGGAAATTCCAACACAAAAGTCGTTGCCGTTTGCAGGTCTTGACCCACCTCCGGGTGATACGGCACGCCCATATCTTTAAGCATTTGGAAAATCGGATTGTGCCCCTCCACACGCACCCGCCGAATATAATAAGGCGCGTGGCGCGGATGCATCCCTGATGAGGAATCAAAAAGTTGCGAGCCGTTGCCGGAAGGTTTAACGGTGGTAATGCAAGTGGAACGATTGATGCCAAAGCGCTCAGCATATTTACGATTAGTTTCAATCGCCACTTCTTTTAATTTACGAAACACTACCGGGGAGCGAAGCGCCGGGCAATCCCATTGACCAGTGATGGAAACGCCAAGCAGAGCCTCTTCCTCGCAATTCTCGCGCCACTCTTTTGAAAGATAAGGAAATTTAGTTAAGGTCGCTTGATAAGTGCCGAGAATCGTTGCCACGCGCACCTTTTCCATTAGCGTTTCCTCGGTATCTTCCGGTCGTGCCACCACTTCGGTTAAATTGCAAAACTGCTTTGATTTTAAAATTATCTCGCCGCACGGGTTAGTGCCAGAAGTTTCTTTATCTTTTTCAAACACCTTCCAACGACGCGTCGGTAATTGCGTTTTTAAACTGCCCCGATTAAAAATCCCCCGTTCGCCCGAACCGGCCTTCGCCAAGTTAACCCATTCATCCAAAAATTGCGCCATGGTGGGCTTCTCGTTATACGCCACCGAATTATTCGCCATACTGCGTTCGGGACTAGTGAGATAAAATTGCCCGTTCTTCGCCTCGCGCATCTCCATATCATCAAGGTCGGAAAGCGAAATCAGCGCCGAGCGACGCACCCCGCCCGCCACCACCACCTCACCGATTTTACAAATAATATCGTGAGCATCAATTGTTTTTAAACGCCGACCCTGACGCGTCAACATTTTTTCGCGAGTAAAATTTAACAAATTACGCAAAGGGTCGGGACCGGAAGAGCGACCGCCCATCGTTTTTAAGCGCGCGCCGCGCGGTCGTAATTGCGAATAATCAAATTGCAAATCTTTGCCCGCCGACCACACATTCATTCCGTGAGCTAAAGCGTCGGCCCAACCCTCGCGACTGTCATCAATGATAAAAGTTTTAAGTTTTTCACCGGTTTGCCGTTTAATCATCGGCAATAAACCAATACTTTGTTCTTCAATGGAAAAACCCACGCCCGTACCGCACATTAAAACATAAGTAATTTCCGCAAAATCTTGCCACGATGACGGCGCGATAAATGAACAATTGTAAGCGGCAACATTAGAGCTGGCGACGGCTTTACCCGCAAATTGCAATAAACGCATTGAGCCTAACGCTTTCATCCCCACCATATATTCGCGAATCTCGTCATATTCTTTGTCTTTCAATTTATCGCCAATTTGCTCGCGCATAAAAGTAAGATAACGGTCAATTGTTTCCAACCAAGTTTCGCGCCGACCTGCCTCATCCAACCAGCGCGAATAAGTGGTGTAATAAACATATTCTGAAAGTTGATTGCGGAAATATTTTTTACTTTCAGTAACCAAGTCACGCACTTCTTTAGGCACTTCACCGCGCTCTTGACGGAGCTCGGTGCGTCGTTGACGATAAAGAATATAGGCTTTGGCGGTGGCGGCAAAAGAATGAAAAATCAACTGCTTTTCCACTAAATCTTGCACTTCCTCCACGCTTGGAAGGTAATCTTTACCGACTTTTTGTTTATTTTTTAATAATTCCCCAACCACCGCTTTCGCCACGCGCTCGGCGGACTCCTCGTCTCCCTCACTGGAAGCCTTCATCGCCTTAAAAATGGCGGTGGAAACCCGAACCTGTTCAAACGGCACCAGCGAACCATCGCGTTTTTTAACCTTGGTTAGGGAAATTTTATTTTTTTTCATTGGTTAATTTTATCGGAAAAAATCGCTAGCTTAAAATTTTTTCAGGGGATAACCGATTTTAGAAAACACTTTTTTGTTTTAGCAAAGCGACCCCACCATAAATCCCCCCTAAATCACCCAACTTGGCTAATAAAATTGGTGGCAAATTTTGAAATACCACTCCGGAAATTGAATGCAGGTGAGAGTTTACGTCCTCAATCTTGATACCTGGGGCCTTCATCATGCTACCACCTAACACCACAATATCAGGTGACCATTCCAAAATTATATTATGAATGCCGTAGGCCAAAAACCTCGCGATTTTGTGCCAAATTGCCGGATCAAAAATCTCTTTCGGGTGTTTTTTAAAGCGCTCCGCCACCGCCCGGCCGGAAACATAATCTTCAAGTGATAAATTATGTTCCATATCAATAATTTGCTTACCGGGTTCAAAACCGAGCGCGTTTTCGTCAATTTTACCATCGGTAATTCGCACTCCGCCCACGCCGGTACTCACCGTTAAATAAACAATGATTCGTTTGCCCATGCCCGCGCCATAATGCGCCTCACCTAAACCCACCAACGCCGAATCATTTTCAATCATCACCTTTTTTGCTCCATTTAATTCTTCAAAAAATTCTACTAAATTATGATTAACCCAATCGGGCAAATGAGTAGACGCTGTCAAAGCATTTTTGGCACGATTTAAAGTGCCGGCAATACCCACCACCACTCCGCGCACCTTTTCGCCTTTGGTTAAACTCTTAAACTGTTCCGCTAATACTACTTTGGCATCGGCCAAAAGTTTTGGCGTGTTAATAATTTGCACTAACTTTTCGTCAGGAATTTCGCCTTTTTGCGTTACCGCCAAGCGAGTTTTGGTGCCACCAATATCAAGTAATAACCACATCCGCCTATTATAAACTATTTGACAACTATTTTCAGTAGGCATACCATTATTCTTTGTCTGGGGGGCGCGTGTTCTTTTTTTATTTAGGGGTAGTTCAGGCCATTTTAGGGAGAAACGGATGGCAAAGCGTGGAAGAGTAGGGATGATGGAAGTGCCACAACTCACAATTGGAGGTGATATGGGAAAAGGAGACAGAGTTTGTTTTGACCCCAATCATCGACGTTCAGGCGAAGCTATGGGTCGATTAGGTGCCATGCAAAGCTCTGTTCTCATCATTGATGAGATGAGTGAAAACGGAACAGCGGAAGTTCGTAATCCGCAAAACGGCAGGGCAATTGAAGTTCCTGTTATATGCCTTGTAAGGTTTTAACAGGGCAAGACGAAAAGACACACAAAAGGGATCCCTTAAACAGGATCCCTTAATTTTGTGTTCTACCCCACTTCGCGAAAGCTTCGCGGGGCAAGATTAACTGCGGAAGCTGTCACGGCGAGGAGGGCGCTCCGTCATCGGACGAGCCTCATTCACCGTCAAGCGACGACCTTCCAGCTCTTTGCCGTTCCACATATTGATTGCGTTCTCGGCATCAGCGTCAGAGGCCATCTCTACGAAGCCAAAGCCCTTGGAACGACCAGTGGCGCGGTCCATAATGACCGTGGCCGACTCAACCGTACCTGCTTGGGCAAAAGATTCGCGGAGGGTATCATCGGAAGTTCCGTATGACAAACCGCCAACATATAACTTTTTAGCCATATTCTAACTTCTATTTCTTACATCTAACTTTTAATAGTAAGACGACCTTCTCTCGGCTAAAAGATATACTCCTTCCCCTCGAGAAATACTTACGCTAATTAGCCTATACTAAATCAACCATAAAGTCAATAGTCAAACATTGACAAAATAATCAATGTAGATTATAATCAGGACTTCCGAATGTGGATAGAAACTTGAAAACTTAGGAATAGAAAGGAGACCCAATATGGGTCAGATTAGGGAAAATTTAATAACAATCATCAGTGCGGCCAAACACTCGTCAACCTTTTGTTGGCGACATGGTAAAAGGTTAGCAATCATCAGATTGCTAATTGTCCTCTTTACCACCGCTCTCACTTATCTGGGCGTAAATGTAGTTGGTCTAATCACCAACCGAGTGCAAGAAGTCTTGGGTAGTCAAAAAGAAGCGCCTGTAAATTTTGGGCAATTGTTTTCTACTCCCCTCGGAATGTTTTTTGGGGTTCTCATTTTGGGAACGGTGTTAGAAAGATTGAATCGCTATTACTCTGGCAAATGGCGTCAGAGACTTCACTTCACTAATATGAGGGAACTCAATGATCATCGGGCTACGCTTGATGTGGCAAAATTCAAGAGTAAAGAGTTTGATGATCTTGAGCAACGAATTGGCGAACTGCCAAACGGCTGGCAAACCAGAATTTGGTTTGCGGAGGAGATGGTTGGAATTTTTGCCGCCTTCATCTCCTTTACACTTTTTGGCGCTTCACTGGTTTGGCACCAACCACTATACGCGTTGGGTCTGATACTAAGTGCTTTGCCAATAGTGATTGTGGAATTTCAGATTGTTTCCAGATGGTGGGAACTTTCCCAAAATCTGGTTCCCCTTCACAAGAAGCGAAGCGTGTTGGAACGATCATACCGCGATGAGAATGCTTTTGAGCAAGCCCAGATGTTTAATCAAATGCCATCATTACGGAAATCAATTGACGACAATGTTGATACCGTGATTGATGAGAACGACAAACTCCGCCAATTCACCTTAAAAAGAACAATCTTCACCGACCTCGTGGCCGATATCGGTCTCGGCTTGGTTGTCACTCATGCTGTTTGGATTGCCGTGACCAAAAATGGAGCGCTCGGCACTCTAATGGTAATCATTGCCTCGGCCAGAACCTTCCAGAGCAACATTGATTCCATCGTAACAATGGTTGCCGAACAATTGAACAGCGCTAAAGGAGTCACCTTAATTGAAAAAGACTTCCTCGGCACAAAACCACTCATTCAAACAATTTATCCGGTGGTTCCGGCTTTTAACGGACCACCACCGATTGAATTCAAAGATGTCAGCTTCGCCTATCCCGGTAGCGAAAAACTGGCACTTGAGAAGGTTAGTTTTAGAATCGAACCCGGAAGCAAAGTAGCGATCGTTGGTCAAAGTGGCGGTGGCAAAACCACCATCGAGTATTTGATGCGACGAGTCTATGATCCAACTTCTGGCAAGGTGATAGTCGGCGGTGTTGACCTTCAACACATTGAACCGGAAGTCTGGAGCAGGTGGATTGCCGCTTTGACTCAAAGCTATGTGATTCTTGACCGACCAATCGGTTCGGAAATTGCTTCTTCAAGACTTGATGAACCAATGGACCTAGGTCAAGTGATTAGGTCCACACATTTTGCTGTGTTTGAGGAAGTTGTAGCTGGTTACAAAACTAGGTACGACCAGCAGATTGGAGTTCAGTTTGGTGGGGTTGATTTTTCTGGTGGTGAGCGTCAACGACTCGCTCTCGCTCGGGTATTTTATGCTCGAACACCCATACTGATCCTAGATGAGTATGACGCCAGTTTGGATCCAATCTCGGCCGAGCAGATTACTAATCATATTTTTTCACTTCAAGGAGTAACGGTGATTTTAATCACCCACCATGTCTCACGAGCGGAAAAATGTGACCAAGTTATCGTGATGCAAAGAAGCCAAGTAGTTGAGGTAGGCTCTCATCAAGAGCTTATGGCTCGAAATGGCGTTTACTTTTCGCTATACCAAAAGGATCAGGAACGCCTTGGTGGTAAAGCATCGCGAGACTCAGATGAATAAAAAACGGTCGTTAAGTTAGTAGTAAGGGAGCCTGACCAGCTCTCTTTTTTTTGCGTCAAAAAAGCTATATTTTCTGGGAGGAATTTCCTCCCGAGTTTTTAAATCGCAGTGAATAAAGTTCAAAAAGAGCCACAAGGAGGCTGATAACGATAGGGCCAAGGAGAATGCCCACGGGGCCAAAAAAGGCGATGCCACCGATTACCGAAAGAAAGACAAGGAGTGGATGAAGTCCGGTGCCTCGCCCCATGAGGCGCGGTCCGAGCAAATTATCAATCATCCCCACTGCCACCATACCCCAGCCGAGCATCCCAAGCGCCATGCCAAAACTTGAAAAAATAAAAAGGTAAATGATTGCCGGAATTAAAACTAGGGCGGTGCCAATGCCCGGAACGAGTGCCGCCACCATCGCCACCGCGCCCCAAAGCGCTGGGTTAGGCACACCAAAAATCGTAAAACCGATGGTGGCCACAATGCTTTGGATGACTGCGGTTAGTAAATTACCTCTGATCACCGCGTTGATAGCTGTGCGTAAGCGTGCTAAAAGCATTTCATCGTCAATATCGGAAAGCGGACTGATTGAAACTATTTTATCTCGCAATTTGATGCCATCTTTGAAAAAATATAAAAGAGAAAGAAAGAAGATAAAAGTCGCCAAAAGTAGCGTCGCTGAATTGGAGAAGAGTGAACCTAAGTGTGGCAAAAGCCAACTCAAACCAGACTCGGCAAATTGTTTAATATCCAAATTGGCATTTGGAAAATATAGCGAAATCTTATCGCTAATTAAAATTGTTAATTGACCGATATCTCCCCTGCTAATTATGGAATGGTAAAGCGCTGTAGCTTCTTTAGTAATTTGCGCACCGAGAAGAATAAGCGGGATAAAAATCACCAGAAAAACAAGCAAGGTGGCAATGGCTGAACCGAGATTCTCACCCAATCCAAACCGAGTCCGAAACCAGTGATATATAGGAGAAAAAACTATCGCGATCGCACCCGCCAAAATAATTGGGTAAATAAACGGTTTAAAAATAAAAAACGAGAGCGTCAAAATTCCCAAAAGTAAAATAATCAAAAAAGGATTTTTTAACTTCTGCTCATTCATTTTTTATATTATAGCAGATTAATTAGCACAAATCGCCATTTTTGATTTTCATAAGAATACTAGGTTCATAATTTTAGTTTCTATACACGCAAAATATCTTTCACTTTTTTAAAAATCTCTTCGGGAGTGTTTTTGGTAGTATCAAAAACCATTCCATCAAGATCTCTGTTTTCCTTTAAATACCATTCGTGTCTAGAATCAAATCCTTCCTTTGTTGTTACGCTGATTTTTTGTGAATCGTTTTTCTTCCCAGAGATGACTCTCTCTTGGAATCTTTTTTCTAAGATTTCTTTTGGAGCCTCGAGGTTAATGCTCAAATAGTGATAATTGTACTTATCCGCTAATTCACGAAGTTTTTTTCTGTATTTATTATGTCCACCATCAACAATAAGAGAGAGGCTATTTTTTACTCCGGTTTCTGCAAGTGAATAAGCCATCTCTTCCTTAAGGGCTCGATGCTCATTGTTTGTAGCGTCATAACCTCCAATTAACCACTTCACCACATCACTTGAAATCCTAATAGTATTCTCTTCGTTGAGAAAAAGTTTAGCGAGAGTACTTTTGCCAGCGAGCATTGGGCCATTTATAACTAAAATGTAATTATTGATACTTTTTTCCATAATTTCGTACAGCTCAACTTAACGGAGAGGGAGGGATTCGGTCACGAATAATTTTTTGCAAAAAATTTTCTCGACCCCGACTCGCACCGTTGTGCTCCGTCTTTCGAATCCCGCTTCCATCCGTCATGACGATCGGTCAAATATCATTTAGACATTCTTACCGATCATTACGGTATTCATTGTACAAAATTCGAACCTTTTTTGAAAGCAATCCTGACGAAGAAA
>JBBTTN010000026.1:0-2853 GCA_038064235.1 Patescibacteria group bacterium | reverse complement strand
ATGGCGGCGGGCTTGCCGGTGGTAGGCACGCCAGTGGGTGGAATTCCTGACTTTTTATTTGGTCCCCGAGGTGAGACCTCGGCGGATTTTAAGGTCTCCCATCGGGAACAAACTGGCTGGTTTTGTCAAGTTAATAATCCTAAAAGTATCGCGGAGCAAATTAAATTTATTCTTGATCCAGCCAATTCAGAACAAGTGAAAAAAATAACTAATCAGGGTAGAGACTTAGTTTTAAGTAAATATACTTGGGATCAAGTCGCTAACCAAATGCGAAAAATTTTATGAAAATTTTAATTGCCACTGGTATTTACCCGCCCGATATTGGTGGGCCAGCGCAGTATGCTTTTAATTTAGAACAAGAATGGAAAAAGCTCGGACACGAAGTTCGGGTGATTAAATTTTCCGATGTGCGTTATTTACCAAGCGGTATTCGGCATATTTCTTATTTTTTAAAAGTTTTATTTGTTTTGCCAAAAACGGATTTTGTTCTAATTTTAGATACTTTCAGCGTGGCTTTGCCAGCACTTTTAACGGCAAAAATTTTTGGGAAAAAAACAATCGTCAGAACCGGTGGAGACTTTTTATGGGAGAGTTATGTGGAGCGAACGGGGGATTTGGTTTTGTTAAAGGACTTTTACCAAACAAAAATAAGAAATTTAAATTTTAAAGAAAAGATTATTTTTAAATTAACCAAATGGGCGCTTGGTGGAGCCTCGACAGTAGTTTTTAGCACCGAGTGGCAAAGAGATATTTGGCGAGAACCTTATAATCTAAAATTAGAAGTAACTAAGATCGTCGAGAATTATTATGGCCCGAAGGAAGAATCAACAGAACCAACCATTAAAAACTTTTTGGCCGGCACGCGCGTATTGAAATGGAAAAATCACTCGCGTTTAATCTCAGCCTTTAGCCAGTCCAAGTCAAACAGGGGAGAAATTGAACTCGATACTGCCAATGCACCATTTGGTGGTTTTATGAAAAGGGTTGCCCAGTGTTACGCCGTTGTGTTGGTTTCCCTTGGTGATATCAGCCCTAATTTAATCCTCGATGCAGTCAGGCATAATAAGCCATTTATTTTAACTCAAGAGAATGGTTTAACAGATAGACTCGGTGATATTGGGCTTTATGTTGACCCAGAAAATGTTGATGATATTAAGGAAAAAATTTTATGGTTGGCAGATTTAGAAAATTATGCGATGGTGAAAAGGAAAGTAGAAAGTTTTAATTTTACTCACACTTGGTTAGAAATCGCGAATGAATTTTTAATTTTGGCAAAATAATTATGAAAGTTTTAATGCTCTCAACCGACCGAAAAATTTTTGAGCCAACTAGCGAGGTCCATAAAAGAATGCTCGGTTATGCGGAAGATTTTGAGGAGTTATTTATTATTATTTTGGGTGTGAATATGGAATTAAAAGTTGAGGGAAAACTTAAATATCTCGGTTTAACTAGATTTAGAGCCATATTTTGGCGACCAATAGATAAATTTGATTTAGTCACTAGTCAAGATCCGTTTGAGACGGGATTGGTTGCTCAGCGTTTGGCTAAACTTACTGGCGCTCAACTTAAATTACAAATTCATACTGATCTTTTTAATCCGTATTTTAAAAAACAATCTTTGTTAAATCGAGTACGAGTTTTAATTGCGCGTTTTCTTTTACCGCGCGCTGATAAAATTCGCGTGGTTAGTCAAAGGATTGCTGACTCGCTATTGCCTATAAGTTATAAGCTAAAAGCTACTCCTGAAGTTAGACCAATTTTTGTTGATGTAGAAAAAATAAAAAATGCGCCAATCAAAACTGATCTCCATAAAAAATACCCGCAATTTGAAAAAATTATTTTGATGGCTTCTCGTTTAACTTGGGAAAAAAATATCGGGTTAGCAATAGAGGCTATGCGCGATGCGAATATGCGAATGCATGCGAATAATACGAATAGGAAAATTTTGTTACTAATCGTTGGTTCTGGTCCGGAGGAAGGAAGTTTAAAGTGCAAAGTCGAAAGTTTAAAGTTGGTGGAACAAATTAAATTTGAACCTTGGTCAAATGACTTGCCATCATATTATAAAACCGCCGATCTTTTTCTTCTTACTTCATATTATGAAGGTTACGGAATGACTTTGGTGGAGGCAAACGTGGCTGGGTGTAAGATTGTTTCCACTGATGTTGGTGTGGCGCGAGAAGCGAAGGCGGTTATTGCTAAGCTTAATTCAGTAGATCTAAGTAATAAAATCATTGAGGCGCTGGCATGATTGCATTAATAAGTATATATATTGTATACTATACACATGAATTACATAAGAACCATTTTTAATGATTTATATGAAAATATTGGTAAAAAACCGATATTGGTGCTTTATGGCGCGCGACAAGTTGGTAAAACCACCCTAATTAAGTCAATTATGACCAAATTTACCAATCCGCTTTATCTCCAAGGAGATGATCCAAAAAATGCGTTGTTGCTTGAATACCGGTCAGCCAAAGAACTTATTCAGTTGGTATCAGGCTATGATTTGATTGTTATTGATGAAGCGCAGAGAATAAAAAATATTGGGATTTCGCTTAAATTGATCGCCGATAATGTGCCAAACGCCAAAGTGATTGCCACTGGCTCATCCTCATTTGAATTGGCCAATAAATTAAGTGAACCTTTAACCGGTCGAAATCGTAAATTTTATTTATACCCCCTATCAATTAAAGAGCTGATTAGCGCTTACGGAAAAATAAATGTTAATGATCAACTTGAGGATTATCTCACTTTTGGTCTGTACCCACAAATCGTTAGCGCTACCAATCGCAGTGAAAAAATTAGGTTGATGAAAGAACTGACCGGTGATTATTTATTTAAAGATTT
>JBBTTN010000025.1:0-1160 GCA_038064235.1 Patescibacteria group bacterium | reverse complement strand
CGGTGGTGGCGGGTGTGGGGGTGGGTGATATTGAGGTTGCTGGAGTTGAAGGTGGGGGGAGGGTTAGCGAACGATTTTGCAAACCATTGATCTGACTCGCTAAATTTTGAATTGTTTGCAACAGCGAACTCAGTTGAGAAATAAATGGATCGGGAGTTTGCGCCAAAGCAAAATTAGAAAATAAAAAGAGTGAAATAATTATTAACAGAGTAATCCACTTCGTCATATGCAATTATTATACTATAATATCCAATGATGAAAAAGGCAGTCATCGTTTTATTTTTGGTGGGGATAATTTTTAGTGGCTTTTTATATTTTCTTGGCGGGCAAGAACCCGTGGCATACCAAGCACCAAATCACAATACACAAATTACAAATCAAAATTCAATTACAAAAAAAGATGCCGTGGACCGCGATGCTGATGACCTTGCCGATTGGGAAGAAACTTTTTGGGGTAGCGACCCGTTGAAAAAAGATACGGACACCGATGGCGCGGATGATGGTGCCGAAGTGGCGGTGGGTCGCAGTCCGCTCGTGACCGGGCCAAACGATAAAATCACCGACCCTACCGAGCGTTTGCTCGCCTTAACACGCAATGCCGTGGAAACCAAAAATTCTCTACTTCTTTCCTCAAACTCGGTGGGCAAAATTATGCCCGCACTCACTCTCACCGATCTCAAAATTAATGAAACGCCAACCAGAGAATTTATCCAAACCTATGGCGACCAAATTCAAACCGTGATGAGCGTTTATAATTCCGACACCCTTAATGAAGCCAAATTAACCCTGGAAGTGGTGGATAAAGGGAAAAAAGAAAATGTCGCGAAAATTGAAAAAATAAATAATACTTATAATCAAGTGATTGCCAGTTTGCTTAAACTTGAAGTGCCGAGAGGCGCCGAGCGAATTCAACTTAATCTACTAAATTCTCTGATAAGATTAAGCGAGGCGAGTTTTAAAATGTCTTTAATTGAACAAGAACCCGAGCTCGCCTTAAGTGCGGTAAATAAATACGGCGCTGATTTAAAAAACTTTCTCTCGGCTGTTGATACTTTAAACTTTTATTTTAGTGGTCAAGGTTTTGCGTTTTCGAAAGATAAAAAAGCCGCCTTAACATTTGGTCTGTGAAAAATATAATTAAAAAATTAACTTCCGTAGAG
>JBBTTN010000024.1:0-3344 GCA_038064235.1 Patescibacteria group bacterium | reverse complement strand
TGTCGACTGTTGCGCGATTGTTTGTTTTGGCAACGCTGATTCCAACTGGGAATTAGAATGCTTGTCCCGCTAGCTTTGTCGCGAGGACTTCAGCGCCGTCATTTTTCAAGCCGTAGTACACAACTAAACCTTTGGACTTTTTTAAGCGCCAGAGTCTGGTGCCAGTGTTGCCCAGGCAAGCTTCACCGGTGATGGAGCCCACCTCTTCATAACCAAAGCTCACAGAAGGCAAGATGCGGGTGAGTTGGGCATTCTTGTCAAAGCCTGCGGCAAGGCCCAGAGGGTTCTTGAAGTGAATGCCGTATATGGTTTGCTCAAGCATGGGGTGCTCGGAGTCAAACATTAATTTGATCATGGAGCGCGTGGCTTTGTGTCTGCCTAGTGCTTGACCTGTGCGCACCATGGAGTCGTGAACTCGCTCGGGGTCCATCAGGAAAAAGATGCGCTTTAGTATCTGGGTGTATACGAAGTGGCTCACAACATTTCTGGCCCTAAGTAGTAGTTTCCGCATAATATTTTTAGTATATACCTAATTTATTTTCCCGATAAGCACCACATAGTTCTTTCCGTAAAATTAGTATGGAGGTTGGTTTGGATGAAAAAAGAAAAAAGCCCCGTTCACGATGGACGGGGCGATTGATCAGAAATAAGAGGGGAGAGATAAGTTACTCATTTACCCATGCGGCCCAGACGACCACGGCCTTAACACCATCAATTTTTACAGCCGTGATTGACCATCCTCTGACTGATTGATACATGTTACCATCACCGGCTGGGTTTGGCGTATATCTGGCTGAATGTGCTTCAGTTGCCAATTCATCTGCCACTTGGAGAGCGGTCATTGATGCCGGAAGCTTCTCACACTGACATAATGAAGTTTGTTTAACTTCTTCGGTAAGTAACAATCGTCCAGACCGGTAGTGATCGCCTCTCAAAATATCAAAGTGAGTGAATCTTCTCTTACCAGCTACCTTTTTGAGCAATATGGCCAGTTTCGCCACATTACCAGCCTCTCCCAATAAACGCCCACGAGGTACATCCTCTTTGTTCATACCATGTCTCCTTATCTCGTATTTCCAAATTTCAAAAAGACTCTACTCTAATTACTACCATAAATTTTATAAAAAGAAAAAGGCCGGTGAACTTGTCACTGTCACCGGCGCGGGCACCTTTTATTTGATCACAATTTTCCTAATTTTTTCCGTGGAGATATAACACTTGATTACGCCTAAGCGTGGCCCAACTAAAGATAGAGAAAGACGACACGAGTCGAGTTCCCTAATCTCCCACCCAGTCTCAAAAGTAAGAGAATTTTCTCTTGGATCAAATGTTTCAACGACTTCCTCTGGAAAGCCAACTCCAGAACCAGGTACATATATTGGTCCAATATCCGGTAAACAATCAAATCGGGTCTTCTCTTTCTCGGTTGCTTTGCGGATTTTTTTCGTTGTTGCATTGATCGCTCGAATGGTACCTTTTTCGTTTGGGTGACGGATAACTCGCTCCATAAAATAAATCGTTAACTCCATGATTCTCCTTTCTTTTTATCCTCGGTTCAAACTATAAGAAGACTAGCAAAAAAAATCGTCTAGTTCAAGTCGGTTGAATAGCCGTGGTACCTATATTATAATTGAGGGGAAGTTGGCTCGATTAATAACTTTAATTAATAAAATTTTATGGGTTCATTTGAAAGTGGTGCGGAGAAAGTAGCTCGGGATGTGCTCGGTTTGGAGATATCCGATGAGTTGAGAAAGGACATTTTGGATACTGCCAAAGCGGCGGAGCGAGCCGAATTAAGTAGCGACGGTACTTGCTCTCGCTGTAAGAAAAATACAAAGTTCGGTAACTTTTGTGAGAGATGCGGTGCCACCTTCCTGACTCCCGAGATGATCGAAAAAGGGGAGGTGAATTAGTGTTAATTTAAGGCTGGCGAACTATTCCCAAATCAGTATTTCTAACTTTTCATTTTCGACCCAAACAACTTGATTATCGTTGAAAAAAATTAAGGGTTGTTTGTTTAAAGTTAGCTTATCTCAAATTCGTGAATTTTGGCATTACCAATGGCACCGCCTTTTAGCGTTTCGCCTTTCAGTAGATAATAGATGGTTCTCACTATTCCACCATGAGAGACTATTAGAGCTTCCTTGTTATTCTTCTTAACTTCGTCTAAAAATTTTTTAACCCTCGCGCTTACTTCTTGCACTGATTCGCCACCCCAAGGTTTAAAGTCGTAATTATGAGCCAAATAGCATTCATCTAAAAAATTCCGTCCCGTCAGTTCGTTTATTTCTTTCCAAGATTTACCAGTAAAGCTACCCAAATCAATCTCTCTTAGTTCTGGATGAAGGGTCAAACTAACGCCCAATTCTTGATTGATAATTTCGGAAGTTTGTTTAGATCGAATCAGATCGGATGAATAAATATGCTCAACAGTTCTAGGAGCCATTTTCGCCAATTCTGCTGCTTGAGCAACACCCTCTTCGGCAAGAGGATCGTCAATTGTTCGGCCATTAGTTAAGCCTAGTTTATTGTAAGGTGTTAGCCCGTGACGAATAAAGTAGAGCTTCATCCTTACATAAAAATCATCAGGGCGATGAGAATTATGGTCATAACGGCGAAGGTGGCGATGGTGTGGAGGAGGGTTTTGACGGCGCCGGCTTTGTCGCCACCCAAATAGAGTTCAAGCGGAGTCCAAAAGAAGAGATAGCCCATCACGGCTACCGAGAGGGTGAGGAGCGAGATCATGGCGATGGGGGCGAGCACGGTGTCGGGCTTGTCTACGATACCGGCGAGCTTTGGTCCATAAAACATCACCGTTGCCACAATCACAATATAACCCACGGCGAGCAAAGCATTTTTTGTTGATTTATTTTTCATATTTTATTAGTTAATCAATCCTTTTCTGTAATCGTTTATATAATGTGCCGGTAAAAATTAAGATTAAAAGACCGATTAAAAAAACAAAGATCGGGTGGTTGTTTAGTAAAGGTATTTTAAAAATAATTTCATCAAAACCGTGCAAAACAGACATTACCCCAAAAAGAACTAAAAAAGAAAATGTCACAGGGTATTTACTAAAAACACTTTGAGTTTTATTTTCCATAAATTGATTCACCCTCATTGTGGCATTTTCTATCTCATGTAATGGATCTTTTATCATATTAAAATTATATCAAATCTTTGTTACTATTAGAATATGAGAAAAGATCTAATTTTGAAGAAAACTGAGAGCTTTGCAAAAAAGGCGCTTAGTAATGAGGGCACTAGTCATGATTGGTGGCATATTGAAACTTTGAATTACGAAACCCTGATTGTGGATAATTTAAAAGAGTCAGCAAAATTCC
>JBBTTN010000023.1:0-3448 GCA_038064235.1 Patescibacteria group bacterium | reverse complement strand
CTTCCGCAAAACCAAAACCCACCGCCGGTAAAATACTCGTGAGTTCGGCATTTTTATCAAACCCCGCCGCCAGACCAATCGGATTTTTAAAACTGATGCCAAGAATTTTTTGTTCCAGCGCCGGATTTTTATAATCAAAAATAATCGCGGTGGACCAACGCCCAAAAGCATAACGCCCAAGCCGTGCGCCAAAGCGCACCATAAAATCATGAACCCTCTCCGGCTCCTGACGAAACAATATCGGCTTTAAGAGATATTTATATAGTAATTTCATATATTATTCTCAAACTATAACTGCCTCATGATTTCCTAAACAAACAAGACTGCGCATATTCCAGATTAAATATCTTGCATACTCTCTATCGTCAACAGAACTTTCGCTTGAGACAAGTTTTTTAATATTTTTAAGAAAATAACTTTTTGATGAGTTAGTTGCCTCTCCTGCCGTGTGACCCTTTACCAAAGAAACAATGGCATGATTAGCCGGAGCAAGAAACATCTCTGCTGTTTTGTCTTCAATTGGTCTACTAATTTTTTCCGGAGAAATAAAAAAAATAAAATCTTCGTTATAGCCAATATAGGCAACGGCTCCAACTTGAACAGCAGACGGACCAAGTGTTTTTGCGGAACTACATGATAAGGCATAGGTTACTGTTCCCTTGAGAACAGTCTCGTTTTTACCATTTTGAATTAAAATCTCATTATTATGACCGCAAACTAAATCAGAACCGCCGTGCCCATTCAAAAATAGTAAGACTGGGCGATGTTTTTTTAGCATACTTTCCAAAATTGAAATTGAGGCTCGATTTTTTGCAAGCATAATAAAATGAAGTTGGTTTGACTCCAACTTTTTTATCGTCTTTTCAGCCCAAGCCGAGATATATCTGGTTGTGCGATCTGACTTAGGAGTTGTTACTAGGGCTATCTTGCTCATAAAATATTCCTTCCTTCATTGATCTCAAAAAATCCATCTCAAGAGCAACCATTTTTTTGCCGACCTCGTCATCTTTTTTAACATGTTCAATAAGTTGATCTTTAGTAAACTCACCTACTGACCCAATTGAAATCTCTTTATTTGATGGCAGGTTTTGCAAACGAGCAACAACCAAATCAATAATTTCTTTTTCTGTATTCATTTTAATTAAATAATTTTAAGAGCAATGAGCCTTTCAATAATTGTTTTTCCAATCTTAGTATTATTACTTACTTCAATATAAACAGCATTCCAGCTCATCGGCCCAACTTCAGGTAACACAGTAACGATTTGGTCTCTCAAACCAATAGGTAAATTCGCATATACGCGAAAAAATTTTTCATTTAGGATAGACTCCATTTTTATTATTACTGTTAATAATACCTAGTATAGCAGGTTTTGAGGAAAATAGGCGCTGTTACTTTTCCTTTGCGACCTTCCGGATGTTCACAATTAACACCCAAAGAGTCCAGTTCTAATTTTGGCTCCCCTTCCATATCCCCAAGCATAGCAAATGGTTATAAACTTACACCTTGCGCGAGCATAGTTAAAGACCGCTCGCGATTATGATCTAACTCCACCAGTAAAAGTTGTTGCCAACGACCTTTTTGCCATTGACCATCTTTAATAATTAAAGTCACCGAGGGGTGAAGCATCAGTGCTTGTATGAACGCACCGGGTGCAAGTTGGCGGCTACGGTAACGGCCGCCGCGATAACTACCAAATTTTTAATAATATATTGCCCCTCAAGAGTTGGAACTAAAAATTGCGACCATACCATTTCAGGTAACATAAAAAGTGGCATAAAGGTGGTGATCATGTGGACGAGCAAAAGTGGCGTTACTGCGCGCTCGGCGCCGCGGATAATGAAAAGCAAGCCGATCAACATTTCAAAAATCCCAAAAAGCAAAAAGAAGGTGCCGAAGGTCATAAATGGCACCGTCTTTTGAAAGAGCTCTTGCACCAAAGAACTGGCCGGGCTCAAATCTAAAACTTTAAGTAAGCCGAACCAGAAAAAAATTACAAAAAGGCCGAACCGACAAACAAACTCGGAAATCCTTTTGAAAAAATGAATTATTTGAATATCGATACTATAAAGTGACATTTTGCGCTAAATTAATTTTTGGTTTGTAATAATAATGGATAAAGAAAATGGCGACGATTGCACCGAGCATATTAAAGACTAAATCAAGCGCCGTGTTCCAATACCCGCCCACTCCTGTTTGGCCGAAAAACGCCACCGCCGCAAACTCCACCACCTCATTAAGCGCCCCAAACCCCATCCCACCCAGCACCAAAAGTGGATATAAAACTTTAAAATTAATTTGCGAACCAAGATAAGGTTTGAGCAAATGATAAAAAATTATCGTAGTAATACCAAAACCAAAAAAATGTACCACTTGGTCAAACTTTAAAATTTGAGATTCTCCCGATCCCACCCAATCAAACACCACAAATTTATAAAGCACCCCCTCCCCCACCTTAAGTCCGCCCCCGAGCATGTGAAGCAAACCCCAAAGAGAGAGCCCCCCAAGCACCACGCCATCAAACCGAGTGCGATTAAGTGTGGTAAGAATGAGAACTAAAAAGAAAGTGAGAATCGCAATATACCAAAGGAACTCGTAATTTTTTACTGATAGATAATACCAGGCAAAAATTAAAACATAGATAACATTAAACAAAATCAGCCACCAATACTTTTTAATTACCATGCCTAAATTTTAACATGTTTTTAAAATTGATTAAAATAAAAAAGACCTGTGAAAGGTCAGTTTTATTTTTAGAAACGCTTTATTTAGGAGAGATGTTTTGAAACGAGCTTGGTCATCTCAAACATATTGACCACTTTTTTGCCATCAAAAACTTTTAGCAAATTCTCATCAGCGTTGATATTACGCTTATTGCTTGGGTCTTGAAGATTTTTGCTTTTAATATAAACCCACAACTTTTTTACCACTTCCGAACGAGGCATCGGACCTGCTCCCACCACCGCTTCAAGCTCGGCGCTCAACTTCATCGGCTTCATAAATGCTGAATTACTATTTGGCATATTTTTTTTATTAATTATTTATATGGGGTGAGTATAGCATTATCAACATCAATAGGGAAATTTTGGGTAATAATAGTAGTAAACAAAATTATGCTGACTTTCTAATGTTTAAATACCTTCCTGCGTCGTAATGATAAAACAAAAAGGCTCCCATCGAAGAAAGTATAGTAAACAGGAAGAAGAACATCTCTAATTGAACTTCCTGGGCTAGCGAAAATACTTAACAAACTAGCAAAGAAAAATAAAGACCAGAATGCCGTGCTCTCACTCTTTGGGTCAGACCAAACTTTTTTGTAAGTTGGCACTGCTCCAACAAAATGGGCAATAAAACTTATACCGAGATTTACTAGCGGGGCGCTAAAGAAAATCCAAATTAAACCACTCGCCGCCAATAAGGCGAGACAAATATATTCCAATTTTCCAAT
>JBBTTN010000022.1:0-1777 GCA_038064235.1 Patescibacteria group bacterium | reverse complement strand
TGAGTCCGAGCAAGGCGCCAAAAAAACCATAAGACAAAATTCTGCCGAAATTAAAATAAATGTGCGTTTGGCGGCCCGGCCATTGTTTAGACATTGAAAGAATTATGCCGCCGACCAACGCCGCGCAGGTGGAAGTTCCTGCCAAAACGCCGAAAAATAAAAATGCCGGAAGCGATGATTTGGCATTCACGTTTATCAAAGAAGAAAGGCCGAGTTTATTGATAAAAATAAATCCCAACGACGCCAGAATAAAAACGATTAAAATTGTCGCCAAATCCTTAACGGAAAATTTTCCGTTGATTTTGACGGGTTGTTCGAAAATTTTATAGCCTTCCTGTTCAAATAAATTATTCAATTCTTCTATTGTCGGTTTGGTGTTCTCGTATTCAATAACCACTTTGCCCTTATTCAGCGACGCTTCAACCGATTTTACATTCGGCAAATCCAGCAGTTTTCTTTCAATGTTGAGTTCGCAGGAAGCGCAATGCATTCCTTCGACGTAAAAAATCGTTTCTTTTTTCCCATTGAGATTATTCATATTTATAATAATAACCGCCGGTAAAAGTTTGTCTATTAAGTAAAATAGCTGTTAAAATAGGCCGGTATGGACATAATCGTGATGGAAAAAGGCAAAATAGTCGGCGAAGGCAAGCATGGCGAGCTGTTAAAAACCTGTAAAACTTACCAACGTTTGATAAACAGCCAAACCGTAATGGTCGGCGGCGCGTGATTTGGGGTTGACCCCGTAGAGCAACAAGGATATTAACACCTAAATTGTTTTTTTACATTAATTCATCGTTATTCACAAACATAACAATTTGTGAAAACTTACTTTATATTCAGTAAGACGTTGTGAAAAACACAATCCTTGTTGTCATACGGGGTTGACTTTTATTTAAATTTAAGTATAATAAATTAGTTATTTGAAAAATATCCGTCTTAGACGGATTATATAGATAAGCTTAAAAGCTGATAAGCTGATAAGTTTAGAAATTAGAAATATGGAGGTGTGAGATGTCTAAGATGTCTGAGAAAATCAAAGGATTAATATGGTTTGTTGTTATTTTTTGTATTTTCGCCGTTGGCGCGGAGCTGATGGCGGAGGAAGATTACAACATTGACATGGACACGTACGAAATTTCTGCGGAAGAGATGTTGACGGCTGAGGATAGTGTTGAAGTTGAGGCAATGGTGGCCGATGGCGGTCCCGTGATAAAGGATTTTGAAATCATCAAAAACGAGGAGGAAGATATGATTTTAGAATTCTCTTTTCATAATATCAAGGGCGGGCTGGCGGAGGCGAAGTTCACGGTCGGCTATGTCATTAAGAGGAACGGGTTGGTTATGGAAGAAAATGTGGCAACCGATTTGAGTATTGCGTCGGATTTGGCAAAAACGGCCGGGTTTCTGGAGAAAGATGATTTTGAAGAGGGAACGTTTCAGGCGATTATTCCTAAAGAATTTGAGCTTAAAACAGGAGAGGAGATTGAATATCTTCTCTTTCTAAGAGATAAGACTGGGAGGAAATCCAACACAATTATATATGAATATAATAATTGTGTTGGAGAGTGGAAAATTTAACGCAAGCGCTAAGGGCTCTGGAATTTCAGAGCCCTTTTATTGTTTAAAGTTATCCACAGCCGACATCTTGCTATTCATTTTTGATTTGTTAAAATTAAAGTAATAAAAATCTTTTCCAGTAAATTATTTATTTCTTTTTTGATTTTAACGATATTATTTTACGGTGTTTCAATAAAAAAAGCTGAGGCAGGAGGTG
>JBBTTN010000021.1:0-5334 GCA_038064235.1 Patescibacteria group bacterium | reverse complement strand
AGCTAATTATGAAGGCAATTTAGCCGCCATTGATCAACTTGATGTTGAATCCGGCATTACTCCTTTAAATAATGCCACCACCGAACTTTCCACCACCGCGGGCGCGCAAACTGTTGCCAACACCGATGGCGCCATACAAGCGGCGATGGATAAAACAGTGCCAGAAACTTTACCAGCAACTATCGGCGCAACAACCGGAAAAGCCTTAACCGCCGGCGCCATAGGGACAATAAATGCGGCGGGTAGCGCCATTAGTGGAGTAGTTAGTTCAATGCTATCAAAAGGTCATCCAATTGTAGCCTGGGCAGCTGGCGGAGCAACAAATTATCTCGTAAATCGCCTTACCTCTTGGGCAACCACGGCAATAACTAAAGCAGTAGGCACCGCCGCGGGAGGGGCAGGCAACGCCGTGATCTCGGTACCCGTTTCCGATATGGCACTGTTGGCAATAAACACAACCACAGATTTAACCACCAGCCAAATTTTGGGCACTAGCAATACCATTAAAGATATGACGGAAAAAATTCTCCAACTGCAAACGCAATCGTGCACCCATCTTAAAACTATTCAACGCATTCAACTGGCGCTGGAAGCTAAAGAACTTTACGGCGACCGTAAAGCCCGCGAAGCGGCGGCGATTACGATTAAAAATTATTATGATCAAAGAGTTCTCTTTATTGCACAAGGAAGAGATATGGGAAATGACGAAAAAGGATCGTTTTATTCGTCTAACCCTGACGCGAGAGAAGATGAGGAAGATCGTAGAATAGCCGCAATTGTGCTCGCAGAAGCAAAAGATGGTACAGGATTCTTTGAAAAAATAAAACCAACTTTATCCGAGGAAACTTATAATAATATTACCACCGGCTCAGGCGAAACTACCACTGGGTGGAGTTGGGAAACTTGGAATGAGCTAATACAACCAAGAAATAATCCATTGGGGTCAGCCTTCTTAACTATAACTGAACTAAATGATCAGCAAGCAAAAGCTAAAAAAAATCTACGCGAGGAAATTGTTGCTGGGCAAGGTTTTGAAGGAGTAAAAGTGTGCGTAGAAAATGAAATGAAAACTGGTCCAGATGGAAAAGAATATTGTGCCAAGTATAAAGTTGTAACCCCGGGAGTTTTGCTTAAAGAGGAAATAACGGCTCTAGTAACCAGCATTATCCGCCAAATGGAAAATGTGCAAGAGCTTGGCTCGGACCCAAATAAAAATGACGCCGCCATTCAAAGCCAAAAACTTGAGAACTTTATTGCCGACCCTGATGGTTCCCCAGCGGCACAGTGGTCGGCGCTTAACTGCCCCGTCCCCGGCGCTTGCCCTCCGGCACCCGATGCTTCAGCCTTTTCAAATTAAAATATGAATTTTTTTAAGAAATTAATGGGGAAAAAGAATATAAATTTATTATTTGTCTTACTTTTTTTTGTAACCTTTCTGTTACCAATAAAAGTTAATGCTGGATTCCTGAATGACTGGGTATTTGATCCGATAGCAAACACTTTCTTTGTTAATCCCCACCTAAGAGACGAGAGTGATATGAGCCACGCTGGTACTTCAGTAATAACAGCTACTAATGCTGCCATCATTGCATCAAATAGTAGTAATATTACGGAAATTAATGCCCAAATAACTATTATTGATGGAGCGCTAGCTGCGGTTAGAGGTCAATACACTAACTCCCCATATAGCACTGAGCTCGGTAGTGACGGATTAAAAAGAGCGGAAGCAGAAATAATTGGTCAAAAAATCATTGCTCTCGGAGCAAAAATAAGGGTATTAGAATCCACTGGAGCGACTACAGAAATTCAAGCTGTAAATGAAGAAATACAAAGTTTAAAAAACGAAAAAATAAAAATTCAAAACACCCAACTTTCAAGTGATGATATCAGAAAACTAGTGGGGGATGATTTTTGTAATTTTGAAAGCTTAAAAGGTGTGACTGATTGTCTTGGTGGAGCAATTATGTGGTTTGGAATTAATGTTTTAGTACAATTTTTTGGAACAGTATTAAGCGCTTCGGCCTCTATTTTTGATAGCGCAATTTCTTTCTCTGTAACAACCTTTGCCTCAAGAATTAAAGATCTCCCAGCCATTCAAGATACTTGGGAAATAGTAAGGGATTTAACAAATATTTTTTTCATCTTTATACTCCTTTATGCAGCGGTGGGTATGACTCTTCGTTTAAATAATATTGATGCTAAAAAAATTATAGTCAGAGTAATTATTATTGCCCTACTTATCAACTTCAGTATGTTTTTCACGCGCGTGATAATTGATGCCTCGAATCTATTGGCCTTTCAATTTTATAACGCAATAGGCAAACAAGATGATGGTACTTCTAATACGGCCTTTGGTATTGTTTCTAAATCAATTATGAGTGGGATTAACCCTGCCTCTAGATTTGCCACCAAAGATAAAGAAGGCAACCCCACTCCCATACCACATTTATATGTTGATGGGCTTGCGTCAATAGCTGGGACGATATTCGTGATCGTGGTTTCCTCATTTGTCCTATTAGCTGGAGCAATAATGCTTATAATCCGCATCGTTTCTCTTGTTTTTTTAATAATTATTTCACCTCTCGCCTTTCTTGCGGCGGCTTTTCCAGGACAAAATAACCAATTTGGTAAATGGTTTTCACAAGTAGTTAACCAATGTTTTTTTGCACCATTTTATTTAATGTTTCTTTTCATTTCAATTAAGATTATTAAATCTGGGGGCATTGGTGACATAGAATCTGGTAGTGGTTGGGGGTTTAATGTTTCTCTTCATTATTTAATTACAATCGGCTTTTTGCTTGCTTCACTCTTAATGGCGACCAAAATGGGCGCTTTTGGCGCCTCCAAAGCCATCGGTTGGGCAGGCAAATTAAACCGGAGTGCGTTTGGAACTTTGACCAAATTAGGTAAAAGAGGTATTGGTGCTACCGCCAACATTCTTAGCCCAGAAGGGCGGAAGAGAAACAAGGAGGGTAGGCAGAGAATCGCTGGCTCATTTAAGGATTGGAAAAATAAACTTGGTGAAAACTGGGACAAAGATAAAAAAGGAGAGGGTGGCATTGCCGGCGCTGTAGCCAAAGCCACAGCGAGAACTCTAAAATTCGCAGAAAAGAGAGCTCCACTTGGTAAAGAGGTTGGTGAATTTATTCGCAAACCGCTTTCAGGCGCTTCCGAGACCTTGGCTAATCTATCCGGCGAAGCCTTTGGCTTCAAAGCTGGGGTATTAGGCCCAACTAGGGATGAATTAGCGGAAAAGAGAAAGAGGGAGAAAGACGAAAAAGACGCAAAGAAAGAAGCAGACATGGACAAAAAGAAAAAAGAATTTTCTAACCTTGATTTTAGTAATGAAGATGCGGTAAGAAAGTTCCTCCAATCATTAAAAGGTGATGAAATCACTAAAATGGAAGAAAGGGATATTATTAAAGCAGCTCCATTATTAAGTGCCAATTTCTTGGAGGCGCTGGAAAAAGATATGACGGCTGATAAGTTTAATAAAGTTATGGAATCTTTCACAAAACCACTTGAAGACATCGTCGCAAAAGCGCCAGCGGATAATGCCACCGATACCGATAAGGCTAACTACAAAGCAATATACCAATATGAAGTTAAAAAAATAATGGGTAATTATGAAACTAGGGCGGTCACTAAACTTTCAAATAATCAATTAACAAACCCATTAGTTATTGAAGCTATGTCAGAGAGAATGGTAAGAGAATTAAGGAAAAATGGAAAAATAAATGAATCAGAATTTGATAAAATCGAAACTCAAATCAAAAAGAATGCTAATCATCCAGCCCATAATTATGTGGTCGGGTCGACTGGTCAAAAAGTCGGAACAAGTGGGGGAAATACACCGGCAGGAACCCAAGCAGATAGACCAGACACCACCTCCGGTATTGATGTTCCATCGGGAGGAGTGGGGATATAAATTAAAAAATAACTATGAACTACACATCAGAACAATTAAGAGCGCAGTTTGATACTTTACCTGAAGCGCTTCAGGAAGCAATTTTTTCTATAGAGGTGGCGCACCAAATGGTAGATATTGGGCAAAAAAATGCATTACATGTTGACCAGATTAGTCTTTTAGCCGAGACCACCGGATTGGTAATGCTTGGATTATTACCCCTGAAAGATTTTGTGGCGGAAATTGAAAAGCAGTTGGGGATTGAACGCGCGCGCGCTAGCGCGATTGCCGATGATGTAAATTTGGCGGTTTTTATTAAAATCCGCGACTTGATTCAAAATGCCGCGAGCGCGCCTAAAGCAGTGGGGGGCAGTAATGGAATTAAAGCCTACGGACCGGAGGATTTGCCATCAATGGACAATAAGAATTTGTTTGAGCAAAAAATGGGGCAACTCTTCCGCATCCCGCGCGAGGAAGTGGATTTGGATGGCAATAAAAAGAGTGGTCCAGATCCGTATTTAGAACAAATTGAATAGCTTCATTAGCTTCGTGGGCTTCAAAAGCTTCATTAGGAGGAATAGAGTAAATAATGATACATACATATAAAGATTTATTTGTTTGGCAAAAAGCGATTACTCTCGCGGTGGAAACTTACAAAGTTACTGAAAGTTTTCCCAAATCCGAACTCTATGGCATTACCTCGCAAATGCGCCGCGCCGCCGTTTCCATCCCCTCAAATATTGCGGAGGGCCGGGGTAGAGGAACGAGAAAGGATTATGTGAATTTTTTACGAATATCTTATGGATCAGCGAGTGAACTTGAAACACAATTAACAATTGTTCAAAAACTTCCCTTCGGCAATAAACTTGATTGTAGTACAATGAAGTCATTACTTTCTGAAGTAATGCGTATGTTAAATTCAATGATTAAAAAAATTAATCCTAATGAAGCTCATGTAGCTAAAGAAGCTACCCACCCTATTTTATGAACTTTCAGGTACCTCAGTTCATCGAGATTGAAGACAAAATTTTCGGGCCTTTGACCTTCAAGCAATTTGTGTATGTGGCGGGGAGTATCGGCATCGCCTTTCTTTTTTACGCTTCGCCGTTACCATTTTTTATCGCCATCTTCCCGATGATTGCCGTGGTGGGTTTTGGTTTGGCCCTGGCGTTTTATAAAATCAACAATCGACCGTTTATTAATATGGCGGAGTCCGCCTTCCGTTTCGCTTTTACCAAAAAACTTTATATTTGGAAACGGCGCCCAAAAAAGTTGGTTAATCAAGCCTCAATTGAAACCACTAATCAAACTGGTTTTATTTTACCCAAACTTTCGGGCAGTAAATTAAAAGATTTGTCTTGGAGTTTAGATGTTAATGAAACCCTTAAATAATTATGGCTTCAACTCAAACCCCCAATCAAAATAGC
>JBBTTN010000020.1:0-6583 GCA_038064235.1 Patescibacteria group bacterium | reverse complement strand
CGGATGATTCTTAACCATAAAGTAGAGCAAATGCGCTGCCTTATCTTCCACTGTGGGGTAAAGTTCCTGACCGCCAAAAGCTTGCATCACATTGCCCACAATACCAGCCACATTGCCAGCACTGCGCTCATTGCCAAAGAGATCAGAAGCTTCACCTTTCTTAATCAAAACTTTCTTCAATTCCGCTAAACTAGCCGAAAGTTTTTCCGCCGTGAGAGCAACATTTTTACGAGTCGCACCGGCGCTAGGCAAGGCATCCTTATCGTAAGCATCAAGCGAGAGCCAGGTGTCGGCGAAAAGAGAAATTAATTCTAAAACTTCGTCGGCGTTTATGGTGGTGCCGACGGGCAAAAGTTTTTTCACATCCTCAACCGCGCTTAAAAATTGCGCGTAATTTTTGGCAATAATTGCTTTATTTACAGTAAAACCTTCGGTAACATATTTCTTGAGAATTTTTGTCGCCCAGATACGGAAGTTAGTGGCCATTTTAGAATTTACGCGGTAGCCTACAGCAATAATCATGTCGAGATTATAGTATTCAATAGATCGAGATATTTTACGGTTACCCTCCTGTTGAACTGTTTCCATTTTGGAAACAGTTGCCCGTGGGTTTAATTCGTTAGTTTCGAAAATATTCTTGATATGCTTTGAAACAGCGGCTTTTTGAACACCAAAAACACTGGCGATATCATTCAGATTGGCCCAAATGGTCTCACGGCTAAAATCGCCCCGGAGTTCAATCGCTCCAGATTTAGCCTGAAAAATTATTGGTTTCTGTTTTTGAATTTTCGTCCTTTTCACCGCCCCATCTTCTCATTTTTTCAGGTTTTAGACAATGTTACCTTAAGCCTGGATCCTTGGTTTTTCTTTTTTTTATTTTACCTGAACTGGTTCGCCATTTTTAATTTCCCAAATACCGATGGGAGAATGAAAAATTCTTTTGCCTTTATTTTTCACACTGCTCCCAGCCGCGCCGCGATATTCAGTAACATTAGTGAGGTAATCAATCACGGAACCAGATTCAAATCCTTTGGTTAAGAGATTAAATGAATCATAACCGTTAGGAGCTACGCGAACATTAAAGCGCGTCTCGGGGAATTGAGTATTGAAGCGATCGCGGAAAGCAGTATCACCAAGTGATGAATCTGAGTACCACGCACCGTTAAACACTTCCGGAGTAGCACTGATAGAGAGCGTGGCCATACCAGCAACCTTGGTAATTCCTAAGTTTTTTAATTCTTGACCAATAATATCAAGTTGTGGAGGGAAGAAGCCCGCAAGATACAAATCAGGATTTTTTAATTTGGCCTTACTAATTCCAGTTTTAAAGTCGCGAATAGTTGGGTCAAAACGCTCATCATAAACAATCGTAATGCCATTATTTACTGCCTCTTTCTTAACATTATCTGTTAATAAGTTGAAGCCTGCTTGATTTTGAGAAAGAATTGCCACGGTCTTTACTCCCCTACTCGACGCTTCCTTGAGCCATGCGGTGGCCTCCTCATCCGGCAAAATAGAATTTATAAAATTAAATTCATTGTCAGCAATTGTTACATCACTACAAATACAAACATGAGGAATTTGCGCTCCGGTGGCAATAGGTTTAACAGAATTTCCTGTGCCACTGGTTACTGTTATGATCGCTTGAACTTTATCTACATTCGCAAGCTTCTGTGCAGCAGTGGCGGCCTGAGCAGGATTACTCGCATCATCCTCAACTACTAAAATATATTTAGATTTATTATTTCCCAAATCATTGTGAGCTAACTCAATAGACTTAACTAAAGAGACTCCGTACGCTGCCGCGCCACCCGTCAGCGGAGCCACAACGCCAATCTTAATTGGTTCAGAGGAAGTGGGGGTTGGTGGGGTGGAATCTTTACCACTCCAAGAAACGAGGGCCCAAATCACAAGCGCGATGACGATTATCCAAGCAATATATTTCATAAAAAAATTGTTAAATGTTTATAATCAACCCTTCTATCATATAAAATAAGCCTGATTTTGCAAGCTATCCCAATCTTTATACCAAATAAATGCTATCGCTAGCATTTGGAATAATAATTAAGTGAACGACAAAGCGTTCACACTTTTTATTTGCCAACGGGAGGTTTTGGTGAGATTAAAAGTGGTTTGAAAAGTAGCGAGGTCGCCGGTGTCGGTAAAGTGAACAAGAATCGTGGCAGTAGCACTGCCCTCACCGGCGCGCGGGCCGGTTTCGGCTTTAAGTTCAGTCACTTCAAATTTTACATTGCCCGTGCGTTTGGCAACCAGCGCCGACTCGCGAATTTTATCTCGCCCCACAAGCGTTTCCTCGCCAGTTTTAATTTTTGGCCAGTCCGGCCAACGCCATTTAATTTGTGCATCTTCCGTAAATCTTTGCGCCAAATTTTGCGACGCTACGGCAATCGCGATATCGCTTTTGCCCGCTTCACTACTCGCATAACTCGCCACTTCTCTAATCGTCTTTTTAATCGCCCGCTCATCGCGGCCCACATACCACCAAACACCGGCAATTAAAATTACAACAAAAATAATTGCCCAAATAATTTTTTTCATCTTACAAATTAAAATCTCCCGCGCTGTTTTTCATCACCTCCTCAAGTGATTTAGCGTTGGTAGGCTCATCAATTTTAATGGGTATATTGACATCAGATAAAACGGTTCGGAAAACTAAATTAATTTGCTTACCTGCCAGTTGCGTGGCGCTCTCTGGTGGCACCAGTCTAAGACTCTCTTCAAGAATAATCGGGAAACCGGCTTTATCCGTCCAGAATGATAATTTGATATTTTGATCTAAATAATCAAAAACTTCATTAAACTCCTCACTTCCAAGATAGGTCAACCAAGCGGTATCAATAACACTAACTCCGCGGAGTTCTCCCGACGATGGCGATTTTGCCACCTCTTCGGTTACTCGTTCAATAAAAGGCAGAACGGATTCTTTTTTAATTCCGATATCGTATCGGAACAAATTTTGCCCATTTATTTTTTCCGCTTTTGGTTCACCCTTAAAAACAATTACTTGTTTTTGGTCGGCAATTTCCACAATTTTTTTAAGTAACGCAAACACTTCTGCGCGACGCTCCTTATACTTTTTTTCAAACTCTGGCAAACCCTTCGCAACTTCAGAGAACAACGAAAAACCATTTTCATCAGATGAGGTGGCATTTTTATCAATCACTTTTACCCATTGACCTTTGATTGTCGCCAGTTCACCGAGAAAAAAGAGGCTGGGCACATTATTAACTTTAAAATAATAATTGCCGTTTTTTCTTAACGCTTCGGCGTTTATTTTATAACTCAAGTCACTCATCTTGCCTTCAATATTAAAGCCAAAAAGCCAATTGGTTAAATTATCAAGCGATTTTTCTGTCGCCATATTAAATTCACCCAAAAAATCAACATCGGCTGGAATTAATTTTAAGGAATCAGTCATTGACACCAGAAACGGTTTAGGCAAATCACTGTTAATCGCTAAATAAGTAGATGTATCTTTAGTAAATTTTATTGTTTTGCCTTCTACAATAATCGGGGTAGTAGAACCAAAAACATCATAACGATTAAGTTGCGCGATTGCTTGGTCAGTGTCAAAGGTTGCTGAAAGTAAAAAGTTTTTGCCATTTTCGGTTGTCTGATATTGATAGTCACCCTTAAGCAATGGACTCTTTTTTGCCAAATCAGAGGCTAAAGAAAGTTCCGTGGGATAAGTTTTGGCAGTGTTGGTTTTTTTAACTACAGATTGTTTCAATAAATCCAAAACTTGACGAAGAGTTTGCACCCGTTCGTAATCGTCTTGATAATTGGCGACCAACACCGGGTCCAAATTTTTACCGAGTTCAAAAGGCTTTGCTCTCGCATCTCTCGGACCAACATTTAAGCGACTGCTAATTTTATACGACGAGGATTCAATTTCTGAAATTTTCGCCAGTAAACTTGAAGCAAAGGTTTCTTTGGGATAAGTAATAAACGATGGTTTGAAAATCCAAAGTTGTTGGGTGTAAGCAAAAGCCGTGGCGCCACCGAGGATAACGAGAATGAGAAGAATAATTAAGAAATAAAGTAAACCGTTTGATTTTTTAGGTCGCACACCCAAACCAGGGATTATTGGTGTTACCGGTGGTGTGACACTAGACATTGGCGGTCGTGGCGACATTGGAGGAGGCGGTGGGGTTTGAAAATTTTGTGGTGCTGGAGGTGGCATCACTGGTCGTGGTGGCACCGGCTGATAACTTGGTGGCGGAGACGGTGGAACTGGTGTTGGTGGAGGAGTTGGCGTGGGTGCGGGAGTAGGAGGAATTGGCGAAGTTGGTGGCGGGTAAATGTTATCCATAAAAATTAGATTTTGAAAAATTATTTTGCTAAATAAAAACTAATGTTTTAAGTATAACAAAAAAAGCTCCGACCTTGTCCACTAACTGTGGAGAGTCGGAGCAAGAAAGCGCGCCTAGAGCGGACTAATAAAGTTCATATCTAACTCTGCGAGAAAATTCTTTAGCCACCTGCATAATTTCTGCTTGGACTTCGTTGGGTACTAAATCAAGACGGTAATCAGCAAAATCATTATGAACTTGCGGATTAACCATCACGCGTTCAGTTTTTTCAATCCGTGTTAATTCACCACTAATTACGAGGCTGGAAATGGTGTCATCAAGCATTTGATTATGATCAAGTGAAGCGTGAGGACCAAATTCTGACCACGGCCCACCAAATTTACTTGCAGTTTCGTAAAACAGACAACGAAACCGGTCGTCAAAATTGAATTCCCGCGCTTCAGCAATTTGCAACACCAACAAAACCAATTCCTCAGGCGTTATCTTAACTTTTTCTTTACTGTTACCCACGACGATGTCCTTTCTAAAAAATATGTGAAATACCAACTAACTCTATTTTTCAGATTACGCTTAAAAAAATTTAAAGCAAGGCAAACCAAATATTTTAAAATTTGGGAAAAAATGTTAGGATTGATAGATATATATTATGGACGATAGATTTAACAAACCATACGACGCTAGTGCGACCGAGCCGGCGATTTACAAAAAGTGGGAAGAGTCGGGATATTTTAATCCGGATAATTTGCCCGCCCTGACCGGAGTGGAAGGGTCGAAGAATCGCGAGCCTTACACCATCGTGATGCCACCACCAAACGCGAACGGCGACTTGCATGCCGGTCACGCGCTGTTTATCACTTTGGAAGATATTATGATTCGCTACGCGCGGATGTGTGGCAAGAAAGCGTTGTGGATCCCGGGCGCCGACCACGCCGGATTTGAAACCCAAATCGTGTATGAAAAAAAGTTGGAGAAGGAAGGTCGGTCGCGTTTTAAAATGACGCCGGCAGAATTGTATCAAGAAATTTATGATTTCACGCTCACCAATAAAGCCAAAATGGAAAATCAAGTGCGCGCACTCGGCGCCTCGTGCGATTGGTCACGCGAAAAGTTTACTCTTGACCCTGAAGTAATTAAATTTGTTAGCGCCACTTTTAAAAAAATGTATGACGATGGTTTAGTATACCGCGGTAAACGAATTATTAATTGGTGTGCCAAACATCAAACCTCGCTTTCCGATGTGGAAACGGAATTTATTGAAAAGACCGACCCATTTTATTATTTTAAATATGGACCATTTACGATTGGCACCGCCCGACCGGAAACTAAGTTTGGCGATAAATATGTAGTGATGCATCCAGCTGATGAAAGATATAAAGAATATGTTGACGGACAAAAAATTGAATTGGAGTGGATTAACGGCCCCATCACCGCCACGGTAATTAAGGATGAAGCGATCGATATGGAATTTGGCACCGGCGTAATGACGATTACCCCCTGGCACGACGCCATCGATTTTGCCATTGCCGAGCGCCACAATTTAGATAAAGAACAAATTATTGACGAGCGTGGAAAATTGCTCCCCATCGCTGGCGAATTTACAGGGATGAAAATCGCCGAAGCGCGAGTAAAAATTGTGGAAAAATTAAAAGCAAAAGGTTTGCTGGAAAAAGTTGATGAAAAATACGCGCACAATATTAAGGTGTGTTACAAGTGCCTAACGGCGATTGAACCACAGGTGCGCGACCAGTGGTTTGTAAAAATGGCGCCTCTAGCTAGGAAAGCTTTAGAAGCTAGTGAAGCTAATAGGCTATCTTTCTACCCCGACAACTATCGCAAAATTTTTAATTACTGGATGGAAAATTCATTGGATTGGAATATCTCACGGCAAATTGTGTGGGGCATTCCGATCCCTGCTTATTTTAAAGGCACGGAAATTTTTGTCGGTGATAATCCGCCAGATGAAAGTTGGGTAAAAGACCCCGACACTTTTGACACTTGGTTCTCGTCTGGGCAGTGGCCACTGATTGTAACCGGCTTCCCCGATTCCCCTGATTTTAAAAATTATTACCCAAGCACCGTGATGGAAACGGGACACGATTTAATTTTTAAATGGATTCCGCGGATGGTGATTTTTGGTCTTTATCTCGCCGGTGAAGTCCCCTTCCGCGATGTGTATCTTCATGGACTCGTACGCGACGCCAAGGGCGAAAAGATGAGTAAGAGTAAGGGTAATGTGACTAATCCTCTAG
>JBBTTN010000019.1:0-3204 GCA_038064235.1 Patescibacteria group bacterium | reverse complement strand
ATACCACGGGACTCCAGCTCGGCCTTCACTTTGTCCACACCACCTTGCTCATAAACCAACTGCCGTAACTCGGAGAGTTCTACCTCAAGAAGTGAGGCAACCCGCGAAAAGAACCATGGATGAATCACTGGTTTAACCAAATTGATATGGCCAAATCGTTGCCCCCGAACTCTACTCGCAGTAACTTTAACTCCACACTTCTCGCAGATTATACCCTTATACTTAGTGCCTTTGTATTTTCCGCAACGGCACTCAAAATCCCGGCTGGTGCCGAATATCCGTTCACAGAAAATGCCATCAGGTTCGAAACGGTAAGTCCGATAATTGATTGTCTCCGAAATTTTGACAACTCCGAACGACAACTTCTTTCGCCCATCATCACTCATCGGCAAAAGCCAGAACTGGTCATTGTTAATCTTCAACTCGAAGCCCAACCCACAAAAGATGTGTTTGAGTCGAGTCGTTGAGTAAGGTTGATCCAAGAGAATTTCTTGCCCTTTGATAGTTGCTTCATAGGCCATAGCCCGTCCCTCAATGGCATCAGATTTGATCGAGAACATCTCCCGAAGATTTTCTGAGTAACCAGCCTTGAGCAAGGCCTGTGCCATATCCCACGAAACCATTTGCGAGGGATTAGGCAAACTACCCACAGGTTGCTGACTAATCAAAGAGTAATTCCCCATAGAACGAAATTCCTGCTTATCCTCAAGCTGTTTGGAAATTTTCGTTACATGGGTAACCGCCCCAACGGTTTTGAACCAATTAGTCCATCCCCTTTTGGAACGATGTCTGAGATAACCAGACCCCGGTAAATCTATCGCTAGATCTGGACCAACTAAAACATCTACCAAAGATCGTCGAAACAGATAGTTCATCTCTCGCTGGGGAACAATCTTCGCCACCCTTAACTTTGTGCCATCGGATGTGTGCAAAATGTCTCCCACACGCAACTCCCGTCGCACTACCACCTCCACCTCAACGCGAAAAGCAACATCAACTGGAAGATTTTCTTGAACCAAATCAACCCGAGTGACAACCCCAGGATCATCCAATTCATAGCAGAATGAACAATCCCGCCAAGCAGCTGATTTACCAAAGAGAGCTCTTAACAACTGCTCCTCGATACTTACCTGTTCATCCAAAGTTGGCGAGGTTGCTGAAGCCAAAATTGAACCACTCTGCACTTCCGTCCCCACTTTTACCAAACAACGATCGTTAAGTGACTCCAAATATTTTTCCGACACCGGAGCATCCTTAGTCAACTCCACCTTCTCGTGTCTATAAAAGTCTTTGCTCAAACAAACAACCGGTGAAGAAGTCAAGCGATGCTCGTGCACCACTTTATCCGACACCATTACCGCATTCCCCACTAATTCCGGGAACAAGTTTGGGCCCTTCATCCGCACCACATTGAGCTTGGCTATTCCATCCAACCACAATTTTCCCATCGCTCTGTCTCCTTTTGGCTTCGCCTTCGCAAAGCAGGACCAAAAAAACCACCCGCCCTGATTTCGCAGGGCTAGACAACAACAAGTTGTCAAAGAACTACATCAATATAAAACTACAAAGTTACATAAGAAAAGTCAATAGCAACTAAATTAGCACACTTTCTACGACCGTAGATTTTGTGCTAACTTTTAATGCAGGGTTAAACTGAAAATTTTGAGTAGAGAAAATATCCAAACAGCGTCAATCACAAAAGCGATTAATGGGATAAAAGATAATTTAATTTTCTTTCCTAAACTAATATGTTGTTGCTCATTAAAATCATTTTTCATCAAGAGATAAGGCACAATAAAGAAACAACCATATAACGCAATAAATAATGGCAAGCCGATTAGCGCCAGAATCGAAGCATTGATTAAACCTTCAATAATCAGCCCGTGAACTCCGGCGAGAACAAACGCTTCCGTTAAACTATAATCATATTTTTTAATCAACCGAAACCAAAATATCATCCAAAGCAGATACCACGGCGCGGTCAGGGTTAAATCCCAAGCAAGCTCTCGGTGCATCGGGATGGAAAACATATAAACCAATTCGGCAATTACCGTAGAAAAATAACCGACGATTATAAATCTCAAATACAAATTGGGAATTATTGTTTTAACGAAGACGGACAATGGTCGCCGGAAAAAATAAACAATACCGAACCAGAGAAAAATCAACAACTCACTGGCGATTACTAAAGTTGAGCGGTCAACACCGTTCATCACCAAATTGGCCGTTTGCAATAACAACATCAACCCCACCCAAATCCAAAAAATCCATTTTAAAATTTTTGATAATTTTGTCATTTTATTTTATTATTATACCACACCGCCCAACTCGGGAGGAAATTCCTCCCAGAAAATCAGGGTTTTTGGGACAGTCGCCATTCCTCAATTTTTTGATGATTGCCGGAGAGTAACACTTTAGGCACCCGATATTTTTTGCCTTGATAAATTAAGACTTCGGGTCGAGTATAAACTTCCGGACTAGCCACGCGCGACTCCTCAAGCGACTCACTCTTACCAAGCACGCCCGGAATTTGCCTTGCCACCGCATCCATTACCACCAGCGCCGGTAATTCCCCGCCGGTCAAAATGTAGGGACCGATGGAAATTTCTTCAGCTTTCAAAACTTTTTTAACTCGCGCGTCCACGCCTTCATAACGCCCCGCAATCATAATTATATTTTCCTCGCGCGCCAGTTTAATTGCCATTTGATTATCAAACTGTTTGCCTGATGGCGAAAAAATAATAATTTTGGCTGGCTTTTTTAATTTGCTAGTTATTTTCGTGACTGCTTTTAAAAGCGGTTCCGCCCGGAGCACCATCCCCGGTCCCCCACCATATGGCCTATCATCCGGTCGCTCAAACTGCTTTTTTAATATACCAAAAACATCCACGATTTTGACGTGAATTTTTTTAGCTTTTATCGCTCTAGAAATAATAGAACTCTTAAGATAAGAATCCATTGAACTCGGAAAAAGTGTAACAACATTAAATCTAATCACTATTCCTTCTATCATCTATTCCCTCTAGTTTTTTAGGTCCTCCATCACCTGATCCACCGACGCCGAAGTGCTTTGTTGAGGACGATCAACGCGACCGCCTTCCGGCTCATTGATTTTCAAATTGACCCGAGCATTATTTTTCATCCCCACCACGCGGAGCAAAGTGCTAATCGCCTTGGCAGTGTTACCTTGACGACCAATAATTT
>JBBTTN010000018.1:0-5426 GCA_038064235.1 Patescibacteria group bacterium | reverse complement strand
CTGGAAAGTGTGACTTCTTATCTAGGATTGCTCGGATGGGGGAGTGGGTGGAAATTGCAAAAAGTTATAAGTTAGGATAAAATCCTAGCTTATGTGGAAAATCAGATTATTGGCGGGGTTTCTTTTGATTTTTGGCGTGGCGATAGGTTATTTTGTTTACCTTTCGGAAATTAAAACCGACTCCTATTTTTATCGTCCGTTTAAACTTGGGCTTGATTTGAAGGGTGGCAGTCATTTGGTTTACGAAGCCAAAACCGACACCCTGAATCCGGCTGATGTGTCGGACGCGATGGAATCACTCCGCGATGTTATAGACCGACGCATTAACGCCTTTGGCGTGGCCGAACCGGTAATTCAAGTGGAGCGCGTGGGTTTAGGTGAGAGCGCCAGCGATAGATTGGTGGTGGAATTGCCGGGCGTAACCGATTTAAAAAGGGCGCAAGAATTGATTGGTCAAACTCCCACGCTGGAATTTAAAACCGAGCGCCCTGATGGTCCGGAAAAGGAGGCGTTGATTACGGCTTACAACGACATCCGCGCCAAACTAGAAAAAGGGGAGGAAATTCCTCCCGAAATGTTGCGTTTGCCCGACCCGTATTTTGTGTCCTCACCGCTCACCGGCAAATATTTAAAAAAGGCGCGGGTGGAGTATGGTCAGCAAACTATTGGGCCTTCAATTTCCGTAGAGTTTAATAGCGAAGGCGCTAAAATTTTTGGTGAAATTACTAAAAATAATATTGGTCGCCCGGTGGGGATTTATTTGGACGGCGTGTTAATTTCAAGCCCGGTGGTGCGTGATGCTATCACCACCGGCCAAGCCGAGATCAGCGGGCAATTTACCCTTCCTGAAGCTAAAGAGCTTACGCGCAATTTAAACTTAGGCGCCTTACCGGTTGAGATTACGCCGCTCTCTTCTGAAACAGTTGGCGCCACACTCGGTAGCGAAACTTTGGCCAGTGGTATTAAAGCTGGTTTGATCGGATTTTTGGCCGTGGCGATTTTTATGATTCTTTGGTATCGCGTGCCGGGCTTGGCGGCGATTGTGGCACTTACGGTTTATATGATTTTAGTGCTTGCCCTCTTTAAATTAATTGGCGTCACGCTTACTGCCGCAGGCATTGCTGGGTTGATTCTTTCATTTGGCTTGGCGCTTGATGCCAACATTTTAATTTCTGAAAGGTTGAAAGAGGAACTCCATGCCGGTCGACATTTACACGAGGCGATCCGTGAGGGTTTTGCGCGAGCCTGGTTTTCAATCCGTGATGCTAACCTCTCAAGTTTGATTTCGGCCGTCGTGCTCTTTTGGCTTGGCACCAGTATGATGAAGGGTTTTGCGGTGACGCTTTTGGTGGGTATTTTAATCAGTATGTTCACGGCGATTTCCGTCACGCGGGTGCTTTTAATTGCAGTGGCGCCGTCACGCGGTGGTCGGATCGGTCGAGTTTTATTTAAATGCGGTTTTAATTAATTATGTTTATTGTTAATAATCGGCGTTGGTTTTTTGCCCTTTCGGCCATTTTGGTTATCGGCTCAATTTTTGCCCTCTTTAATTATGATCTTAAGTTGAGCACTGATTTTACTGGTGGCTCAATTTTGGAGGTTGAGTATGTGCCAACTCGCCCAACGCTTGAGGGGTTAGAGGGAGTTTTAAAAAATGCTGAAGTGGGTGAGAGCACTATCCAAGCCGTGGGCGAAACAAGTTATTTAATTCGTCTCCGCACGCTTACTGAAACCGAACACGCTAAACTGCTCGCAGATTTAAAAACTCTTGAACCAAAAAGTGAGTTAACCGAAAAGCGTTTCAGTTCAGTGGGGCCGGTGCTTGGCCGTGAGCTTTTCCGTAAAGGAATCGTGTCACTTATTGTGGTGGCAATTTTAATTTTAATTTATGTGGCGATTGTTTTCCGCAAGGTCTCACATGGTGGCAAAAATCATCGCGATGGTGTGAGTTCCTGGGCGTATGGTGCGGTGGCGATAATTACGATGGTTCATGATGTGTTAATTCCCACCGGAATTTTTGTGATGCTGGGAGTTTATTGGGGAGTGGAAATTGACGCGCTTTTTCTCACTGCCTTTCTCACGATTTTAGGTCTTTCAGTGAATGATAAAATTGTGGCGCTGGATCGAATTCGCGAGAACTTGTCACGCCAAGCGAGTGCCGAAACTTTTGCCGAAACGGTTGGCCGAAGTTTACGCGAGACTATGGCCCGCTCGATCAACACTTCGATCACTGTAATTGCCGTACTATTAATTATTGTAATTTTTGGTGCTGCCACTACCCGTTATTTTGCTCTGGCTATGGCACTCGGTATGATCGTGGCCACTTACTCCTCAATTTTCATCGCCGCTCCTCTCCTCGTGGCGTGGAATAACCGAAAGCAGAAAAGTTAGGTTGGTGGTAGAATTAAGAAATGAAAATAGGTTTATTTTTCTTTGGGCTTTTTTGGTTTTTGTTCGGTATTCTTTTAAGTTATTTGGGATGTTTTACTGATGATATTTGTGATTACTCTTCTCTCATTGCTCCATTACCCGGAATTGTTTTAATTTTTCTTTCCTTCAAAAAAACAAAATCAGCGGTAGAAGAAAAGCAATTAACCAATCTTTCCTCTTTATATTTAAAGTGGTTGCTGTTTTTGTTGTTACTTGGGGTATTGCTTTTTGTCGAAGTTAAGTTTTCATCTAATGTGCAGGTACCCTTAGCCGTATCAATTTTAGTGGTTGTGATGGGGGCAAGTCTTCTTCGTGGTGTTTATTATTCATTCAAAATTGGTAGTGCCACCTTTCATCGAGAAGGAGTGATTGGCCATGGTTTTCATACCTATAAAAATACTGACAAATTTAGATTTTGGTTTACTCAGATTTTACATACCCTCACTGGTCTTTTTTTCTTAGGAATCGGTCTTTATTCATTTTTTCACTCTATCGTAGTTTTGTTTTAGATGAGTAGCAAAAAACTATTGTCATGGGTAACATTATTTTTAGTTTACACGCAGAATTAAAAATTAAACAAAGGAGGATTTCCAAATATGATGTCATTCAAACAGTTACTGACCCAGATTTTGAGAAATCTGGTCATAGTTTTAGGGTAGAGCGATACCGCAAATTTGGAGAAAATTATTTGAAAGTTGTAATTAAAAGAGAAGCCATCAGTATAATTGTTATAACCACTCATTGGGTTGCGAAGTTGAAAAATAAGTGATAGAGTAAAAACTATGAAAATTTCCTACGATAAAACGATAGATGCCTTAAACTTCAGCCTACAAATTGGGGTGGTTTCCAGAACTTTAGAAATTGCACCAGAGGTGTTATTGGATGTGGATAAAAATGGTCGCCTGCTTTATTTAGAAATACTGGGAGCAAGTGAAAAAATCGGCAAAAAAAACTTTAACAAAGTGATTGTCGGTAAAAAGTCTTTTCCCGTCCCAGTTCTTGTTTAATTATCCAGTGTAACCTTATTTTAAGCCACTTTTAGAGATATTGACAAATAAGTCTAATAGGCGTATAATAGAGGGGTAAATTGGTCGTGGGGATGTTCCTCACTTTGACAACGGAATAGAAACCATTTTTTTGGCCAAGCATGGCCAGAGGAGAATGATAATGCCCCAAGTAACTCTGTCTCTGAGATGAGGTAATTTCGGAAGAGCAAGAATCGTCACAGTAAAGCTCAATGTGACAAGGTTGAAGGTTGACGAGAGATATGTCGTTTGCAAGATCAAGGGAGAAAGTGAACACGTGTTGCTGGATCCGGACACCGAAAGAGACCTTTCCAATGTTGATACTTGTTTGAGGGCAGGCGTCCGGATGACGGGGAAAAAGTGGGTCATTAAATATCTCACGGCCCGTATTCAGGAGTTCCGCAGCGGTCGAATCGGGTGGGGGTCATTCTAACTCAGAAGTGGTGAACAATATCTGGACACGCCGTGCCTCATTGGGTGCGGCGTTTTCTTTTGTTTATTTTTCATTTCGCTTAATATCTTATACTAAGCGTTGCAATTCAATGTTGAACTTGAGCATTTTTTTTGCTTGACACTCGCTTTTCTATAAGTATACTTACTGTCTGCTTGCCCATTGGGTCGAACCAATGAGTCAGGCGGGCGGTCTTTGACAATGAAGTAGATCCACTAATTAAGTAAACCCCGCAGGGTGCGGGGTAAAGTTATATTTTTTCTTTTGTCCTGTTCGTTTTGCTAAGAGTTTGATCTTGGCTCAGGATGAACGCTGGCGACGTGGATAAGGCATGCAAGTCTAAAGGGTTTAGACGCAAGTTTAAACCCTTGGCGAACGAGGTAGTAAGACGGAGGAACGTACCCCAAAGTCAAGCATAATCAGCCGAAAGGTTGGCTAATTCTTGATGGTCCCCCCAAACGCGAAAGCTTTTGGTGGGTAAAGGCGCAAGCCGCTTTGGGAACGGCCTCCGGGCTATCAGCTAGTTGGTAAGGTAATGGCTTACCAAGGCGATGACGGCTAGGGGGGGTGAGAGCCTGTTCCCCACCGATGGCACTGAGATAAAATTTGTCTCCTTGAAAAGTAATTTTCAAGTAAAATCCAACTCATAACGGTGGAACCTTCAGAATATGATAAAATCATAAAAATGAAGGCAATACCGTGGGAAGTCAATGAAGAAAAGTTTTCTGATGCTTATGTTGCAGGTTTCTTTGACGGTGATGGTTCTCTAGTGGCGACACTAACAAAGAATCCGCCGAAGTACTTTAGAACATATCGTCCTCGCATTAAAATGAATTTTACGCAACATGTTCGACATATTGAAATGTTACATAAAATGCAAAAATATCTTGGTGCGGGGAAGGTTAGTGTTGCCTCAAAACATAATCAAGCGGAGTTAGTTATTTCTGATCGTAATGATCTAGTGAAGGTTATTAATCAGATACTTCCGCATCTTGTGTTGAAAAGACAACAAGCCATTCTTGCACTTGAGATATTATCTCAATTTGGCAAGAACCTTCGAACCAATCGAATTTTAGAAAGTGATTATCTGATAATTTTGGAAAAAATTATCATAATAAGATCACTAAATTCGGGAACAGGAGGTAAAAGAAATTTTTCTCATTTGACCCCGTAACGACTTTTCGCTTTAAGCGAAAGAGTTATTGCAACGCAAATTAAAATGCTAAAGCAGTAGCTAAAATGTTGGCTCCTTTATTTATAGTAAAGGATGAAGGTATAGTCTGATACCCCAAGTGATTGGGGAAAACACTATGACGGGCCATACACCTACGGGTGGCAGCAGTCGAGAATCTTCCGCAATGGACGAAAGTCTGACGGAGCGACGTCGCGTGGTTGATGAAGTCCTTCGGGACGTAAAGACCTTTTATAGGGGAAGAATCCGCCGTAAGGCGGAGTGACTGTACCTTATGAATAAGGGGTTGCTAAACTCGTGCCAGCAGCAGCGGTAATACGAGTGCCCC
>JBBTTN010000017.1:0-7412 GCA_038064235.1 Patescibacteria group bacterium | reverse complement strand
AACCTAAAAGACAAATTTCATAGCCCACCTAAAAAAACTTTTTCCAATAGTCCCGATTTCACCAATTCATTTGGTTCGCCGGAAGCCACCACCAAACCTTTATCCAGCAAATAGGCGCGATGAGCAAATGATAACAAAGTTTTTAAATTATGCTCCACCACCATAATTGCCGTTTTCCGTCGTTCACTGATTTCTCTAATTTTCGCAAACACCTCCGACACAATTTTCGGCGCTAAACCAAGCGATGGCTCGTCAAGCAAAAGCACTTTGGGATCTGGCATCAGGCCACGCGCGAGCGCCAGCATCTGCTGTTGACCACCGGAGAGCGTGCCGGATTTAGCGTGAAGTTTACCCACCAATGCCGGAAAAATTTGTAAAACATTTTCTAACCTTTCCTTAATAATTTTTTTAGAAAGTCCCCAACCGCCGACTTCAATATTTTCTTTTACCGTTAAGTGACGAAACACACGCCGACCTTGAGGCACAAAAGTGATCCCGCGACGCACTACCTCGTGCGACACGGGTTTGATAGTTTGACCTTCCCACTTTACCGCACCGCGCTCAATCGGCGCCAAGCCAAAAATGGCTTTGAGAATCGTTGACTTACCCGCGCCGTTCGGACCCATCAACGCCACCACTTCACCCTCATCAATTTCCACACTGGCGCCATCAAGCGCATTCACGCCACCGTAATGCACATGCACATCTTTAAGTTCTAACAATTTTTCTTTCATTAAATCTAGTTCTATTTTTTAATTCAATTTCGCCTTTTGAACCATTAAATTCAAATTTAACAGATTTAAACAAATCAAAAAATCCTTTCTGTCCGAGCAAGCCGTGTCCGATCTTAGATAAAGTTGGCATAAATCCAATTTTTTATACGAAAATTTCATTGCCACCAGCAAATGCAATAAGTTTATCTGGAACTCGCATAACAATCGGATTTGGATAACCTTTTTTTTCGGCGACGGTAATTGCTTCTTTAAGAGATTTACCACTACCAACAACGGTTTGCTCATCATCTTTAAGAGCCACCCAGAGACCCTTATACTTCTTGTAGATTTTAGACCAATTAATCATAAACCCAATCTTATCACGGTATCTGCTTCATTGTAAATCCGCGTTTGCTGACGCCGAATTCGTTGAAGTTGCCGGAAGTGAGGAGATCATCCCTCACACACGCGCTGTCTCCCTCACACTTTTCGGCGGAAGTGATAAGAATTTCCGTGGCTTCTTTAGATAAAGCAAACACCGCGCCTTTGTCTCCCGCAATATTCTCGGGGAAGGAGTAATAAACGCCGCCGACCAGTGGGCGCGCCGCTGGTAACTCCGCCACGTAGGTGGTGAAGATTGGCTTGGTCAAACCAAGCTGTTCCATCTTCGCCATCCCCGTACCGAAGAAGAAGGAAATGTCCGGCGCGTAAATCGCATCCACTTTTAGATTTTTAATCTTCGTCAATTCAGGCAAGAGATTGGCGTTGTCGTCTAAGAGCACGACTTCAGACGCTAATTCACCTTTATAATTTTCTTTAAAGCTTTTGGCATGCGTGGCCGAGAAGGCGTTACCATAAGTCACGAGGGCCACCTTCTTAAATCCGCGCTTGAGCATTTCTTCGGCCACAAATTTCGACTCATCCTCAAGCGAATATTGAATGTTGAAGAATTGTCCGCCACTGGCGTCATATAAAGTGCGCGACGCGGCTGAAGGCACAAGCATCACCACCCTCTTATCTTTTAAGAGTGGTGCCAGCGCCTCCTGTGGCGAGCCGCAACCCGGCCCGATAATTAAAGAAACTTTATCAAATGTGGTTAATTTTTGGAATGCCGACACGGCCGCCTTAGCATCACATTGTTCATCTTCAAAAATGAATTCCACTTGCGAATCACCTTTACCAGCCAACACACCATTCCTAATTTCTTCACCATAATCCGCCACTGGCCCCGATAATGGCGCAAGCACACCAATCTTTATCGGCCCAGAATTTATCGTCTCTTTATTTAAAGCAACGACTGCCAGAACAATCAAAACAATAACCACAATCCAAATTATTTTTTTCATATTATTAAGTTAAATTGATAAAATTATTCTTCATATTTCACAAACTTACCGTCCTTGATAGTTTTAATGATAATCTGCTTAACCGCGTCACTCTTAGCATCAATACTGAACGTACCACCTGCTCCAGAAAAGTCCACACTGGCGCCATCAAGCGCCTTCACTCCGCCGTAATGAACATGCACATCCTTAAGTTCTAACAATTTTTCTTTCACACTTCTATATCTTCTAAATTAATTTTGTGTTAATGGCAAGTACGAAAGACGTTTAATCTTTCCACTTTCTACTTCAAACAATGCCGTCGGGAGTGAAGTGCGACCATCAGCATTTATTTCAAATTTTCCAGAAACACCATCATAACTAGTAAATTCATCAATTGCTGCTAAAATATCATCTCTATTTTCTGATTGCTTTAAGATAGAAAACAAAATATTAACTGCATCATAAGATTGCCCAGCTGGTAAACCGGGCGCTTGGGCAAATTTATCTTGAAATATTTTTACAAAATCTTCCTGATAGTAATCAGGTGCAATAAAACGTAAACCATTAGTCCAACTGGCTGATTCCCCAGCCAAGTAATCGTCTACTTCAATGCTGTAAAGTTTCCCTTGAAAATTTTGATCGCTCAACACTTTAGCAGAATTTATGAATTGGTAATATGTCCCCAAGAAAACAGCCTCTGGTTTTGTTCCTAAAACCTTTGTTACAGCCAACTTCATATCAGAAACGGAAGGCTGAACAATTTCTTTAATCGTTATGTTACCACCCAGAGATTCAAATTTTGCAGTAAAAGCATCAGAGATAGTCTGTTCCCAACTATCCAATGTACCAATCACTCCCACGTTACGAATTCCTTCACCATAAACATGCTCAGCAATTCGGCTCGACTCCTCTTCCGCATCCATCCAAACAAGCAAGGGGTTAGAAAGATTCGGACGGTTCTTAAGTGGTACATAACTAGGTATAATTGTTGGGGTTTTGGTTTTGATAATAATAGGCAATACAGCCATAACCTCAGTTTGACCTAAAGGACCAACTACCGCTGTAACCTTGTCGATTGATGTTACTTTTTGGTACGAAGAAACTGCTTTTTTGGGATCTCCACCAGTATCCTCATAAATTATTTCTACCTGCCGGTCGTTAACTCCTCCTTCGTTATTTATTTTCTCTGTTGCTAATTGAATTGCCCTCTCAGCATTTTGTCCCCAGGCCGCAGCATCGCCTGATAACGGTAGAAGCGCAGCAATTTTTATCGGTCCGCCAGTAGAAGGTCCAGCATTATCATTCTTACTCACCTTCCAAATCACTCCAATAACTAGAACTATTACAACAATCCAAATTATTTTTTTCATGTTTAAATATTACTCACATTAATTTTTAAATTTTCTTAAGACAGACAGCATTTGTCGGTCAAAAGTAAGAAAGCGATAAAGACATTACTATCAACGACGAAGGATTTAAACCCCATAGACAATTTTGTCAATTTGTTTAGAAAGATTTGTTGGTCTTTTTTTATTGCTTGTAATTATATTTTTTTAGCCAACTGAAAAAACCCTTTATTTTTCAATCGAGAAACTAGAGGGAAATTAACAATATATTGTTGTAATTCCGTATTCATAGGCTAAATATACCACAATCATTATTTATTCACAACTTTCGTCTCCTTAAGTTCTAACAATTTTTCTTCCACTAATTTAATTCACTTTTACCAAAAACATCGGGGGATTAATTTCGTGTTTGGCAATATTATTGATTTGACCCGTAATGCCGTCTACACTCTTTGTCTTATTAAGGCAACTCTGTAAGCCATCTGTATTTCCAATACAAGAAGTGATCCAATTAGCAATATCATATCCAAAGGCGGCGGCAAAGTTTGGGGCGACTTTATAAGTATCGGTATATAGTTTTTTAAACTGAATATTGTCATTCGGTAATGAGAAACTAAAAGCAGTAGTGTAGAAAGTCATTGACGGAGCTTGTGCTTGAACAGCTAGATCAGAAAAAATAGCTGAAGTCTCAATAAACACTGCTGGGATCTTTAATTCAAAGGCTTTCTTTAAAATCCCAACTCCTTCCGTAGCCGTACCATCAATAAAAAGCACCGCTTCTGGATTTGCGGCTTTAATTTTGGTCAAATGGGTTGAGAAGTCTGTTTCATTAACCTTATATGACTCGCTAATCACTACTTTCTTATTATTTGTGGAAGCTGTCTCCAAAACAAAATCACTTACTGATTTGCCATATTCATCATTGCGAAAAAGAACGGCAATATTAGTTAAGTTTTTTAAAGGCGAATTCACATCAGTAAAAGCTGGTAAAACATAACTTTTAGGGGTGGCATAATAGCGGTAAGAATATTCGTTAGTAACATTGTCGGCTGCCACGAGTGACATAATAAGTGGAATCTTATTTTTTACAGCCAAACTAATAAGAGGAACACTTACTCCACTATACGCTGAGATAACTGCGTCAACACCGCCGGCAATTAAACGATAATAAGCTGTCACTCCGTCAGTTGGTAAAGCCTTGCTGTCTTCAAAAATGATTTCTACATTTTTTTTATCTTTCAAGGCTAAATCAATGCCATTTCTCATTGGTTCGCCCAAAATAGCCCCACTGCCTGTAAGTGGCAAAACTGCGCCAATTTTAATCATTTCCCCTACTCCGGTCACGGGAGCTGGTTTATCTTTTATCACTGCCATAATCACCAGCCCAATCACCACCACTGCCACAATCCAAATTATTTTTTTCATCCCGTTAGAGATAGGAAACGCTTGAGCCGGTTTTTGAGGTAACGTTTGCCCATCCCAGATTTCAAATACTTCTCTCTAGCTCTCGCGTCGTCTCGCTCACGACACGCCTCGTAATAAATAAGTTCGTATGGGCCACGGTACTTGGTATATGTACTTTTCCCACTATTGTGCTCCTTCAAGCGTTTCCGTAGATCGTTTGTGAACCCCGTGTACAATTTATCACCATTAGTTTGTTTGAGCAAATAAATGTAAAACATGTTTATCTCTAACGGGATTCATTTTTTACTATTTACTTCTTAATAAAATTTCTAATAAACTCAACCAAATAACGATAGACTGGTTCGGCACCGAGTACAAATTTTTGAAGTTGAGCGAAACGCAGATCCAAATACTCGTGAGCCAGAGTATTACGAAGTTTAGCAAACTCCCCTAACTGACTAGCAATTTTTTGATCAAAGTTATTGATTTGAGTTAAATTTTCTAAAACCTCGCGATAAGTTTCGGGAATCATTTTCTTTTCTGAAGCTAAAATTATTTTAGCGCAGTCAATACTGGCATTCACCAAAGTTTCAGCCCAACGCTCAACATTCCGTTTGAGAGTTCGGTCAACTTCATTTTGATAAGCCAATTGATCTAAATTTTGAAATTTTTTAACATCGGCTAATTCATGATCCAAAAATGTTAACAAACGAACCAACCGATTACGATCAATTTCACTGAGTGAGTGTGAACGTTCGCGAATCTGCATAAAATTGAAACTGAAAGCTCGAAAAGATTCAGCTACTTCACTGATAGTCAAATAAAACCCAGTCCATAAACTTGGGTAATTAAGCGAGAGTAACTGCCCCTCATGGAGCACTGCAAAGGCGATTGTGGCTGGAGCCCGATTAAGCACCACCAAATCAGTTTCGCGCTTGGTGATTTTTTCTACTTCTCGCCAAATCTCTGATTCGCCCGGATACTCACTTTTGGATTCGTATTCTAACTCTGAAGTCCGAGGAGTAAAATAAATTCCGATATCCACATCAGATTCTGAATGAGTAGTGCCTTTAACCATCGAGCCAAAAAGATAAGCAAACGCCACATCATCGCGTTTTTTAAAATAATCACTTAATTCTTGAGTTATTTCTTTGGTTTGCATTATCTATTCAGATTAACGAAAAATGGTGGGTCTTGCAAGTAATCGTATCAAAATGATACGATTAGGGTACTTAAATGATACGATTATGATTGAAATAACGCCAAATCAACAAGAAATTTTATGGCTCTTTATGCAGAAGGATTCTTCTTCATCATCGGTAATTCACAGTGAATTAGTGGAGCAAGAAAAGAATCTTTCTTTAGTTACTGTTAAGCGTGAATTGTCCGCACTCAAGTTGCTTGGGTTGCTAGAAATTCACGGCGCCGGACGAGCTGTAGAATATTCTATCAACACTTACGGACGACTATTGACTAAAGTTGATGCAAAAGCTTATTCGGCGATTGAACCCGATAAACGCCACGGACTTAAAAGTTATAACTTCTCTCTCTTTGATTCTATCCCCACAGAAATTTTCACCCCCGAAGAATTAATAACTCTTGAAAAGGCCACCGTCATTTACCGCGCTCGCGGTCAAGGTCTTTCTCCGACTTTAAAAGAAAAAGAATTAGAGCGTTTTATTATTGAACTGTCTTGGAAGTCTTCAAAAATTGAAGGTAACACTTACACTTTACTTGATACTGAGCGTCTAATTATGCGCGGAGAAGAAGCGCCCGGTCATGATAAAAAAGAAGCAAGAATGATTCTTAATCACAAAGACGCATTTAAGTTTGTGCGCGATCAAGCTAAAGCTTTTAGAAATTTAAATCGCGCTCATATTGAAGAAGTTCATAAAATTTTAGTAAAAGGTATGGATGTTCAGTCAGGACCTCGGGCTAAAGCCGTAGGGATCACTGGCTCAATTTATCAACCACTCGATAATTCACACCAGATTACCGAAGCCCTAGAAAAATTAATTGGAACGGTTAATCGCCTCGAAACGCCATATGCTAAAGCATTAATTGCCCTTTTAGGTTTAAGTTACATCCAACCGTTTGAAGATGGAAACAAAAGAACTTCCCGCCTACTCGCCAACGCGATTCTCCTGGCTTACGATCGAGCGCCACTTTCTTATCGCAGTGTGGATGAAAATAATTACCGCGAAACGATGTTGGTTTTTTATGAACTTAATTCTATTATGAGTTGGAAGAAAATTTTTATTGAACAAAACACCTTCTCCGCCAATAATTATTCTTAAACTTTTTACTCCCCCAAATACGCTTCCAGTACATCACGGCGGTTAAGAACCTCGTGTGGCGCGCCTTCGGCTAAAAGTTTGCCCGCGTCCAGCACATAGAGATAATCGCAAAGTTCACGGATGATGTCCATATTATGCTCAATTAAAACTACCGCTTTATTTTGCGTTCGTAACTCCTTAATAATCCCCTCCACCAATTTAACCATCTCAGGGAAGAGTCCGGCAAACGGCTCATCGAAGAGCACAAGATTAATATTCTTGGCCTCAAGCATCGTCAGCACTCGCGCAATTTCCAAAAGTTTACGCTGACCATAAGAGAGATTTTTC
>JBBTTN010000016.1:0-4149 GCA_038064235.1 Patescibacteria group bacterium | reverse complement strand
CACCGAATTATCAAAACTTCCGTTCTGCTGTTCAATGGAACGGTAAAAAATGATAGGGTTCAGATAGCCAAAATCAAAACGGTCTTTTCTTCCAAACACAACGCCTTCAAACAAACCAATATTCAGCCATTTGGTAATGGAGATATCCAGATGGTGCATGGCTGCATATTTTTTACCTATCAGCCTGTCGCCGATGCGGTCGTCTGCATTGTGCAGCTCCATGAAGAGGTTCTGGTAATTGATCTTCCAGATACGTGTGTTCAGTTTTAGAAACAGGTTACTATTACCGCTGCTGCTAAAGAAATGGCTGCGGTAACCATTGCCGATAAAATTTTTGTCCAATTTTTACTTGACCACAATGTGCGCTCGAAGGATCTTCGGGGCGCGGCGGTTTGTGTAGCAAGTGAAATGGCGATTAAGCGTGAGGGAGAGCGCTGGTGGAGTCTGGAACGGTTAAGCGAGGTGCCGGGTTTGGCGAAAGATTGGTCTTATGGTGACGCTTATTTGCTTAATCGTTATGGGCGTGATTTAAATCGTGAAGCGGTTAATACTTTGCGTCAGGTGATTTCCACGGCGCGCGATGAAGAGGTGCGCGCGCTGGAAACGGTGTTGGGGCGTTCGCGCGAGGCTAATGCGATTTTAGTGGGGCAAACCGCCGAGGATCGTTTAAGCGTCTTACTTGATTTAGCGGCCAAAATTAAATCAGGCAAGGTGGTGCCGGCGCTGGAGCACAAGCGCTTATTCTTTTTTGACCCGGAGGCGCTACTTGCGATTAAAAGCGGTCAAGGTTTAGAGGCGGAAATAATTAAAATTTTAAATGAAGCGATGCAGGCGGGTAATATTATTTTAGCGCTTGATAATTTTGCTAGTTTTATTGAAGCAACAAAAAAAGAAAATGTTAATTTGATTTCATTGTTGGATCCGTATTTAGCCAGTGCGCGATTACAATTTATTGCTTTAGCCACTGTCGCGGAATATCACCAACAGATTGAAATTGTACCAGCGCTTCTTAATCGGCTGGAAAAAGTTTCAGTAAATTCGGTTGACCGAACGCGTTTAAATCAAATCGCGATGCAAACCGCCTCGCGTTTGGAGAAAAGAAGTCATGTCTTTTTTACTTATCCGGGGTTAATGGAATTAGCGTCGGCGAGTGAACAATATTTTGCCAATGAACCAGCGCTTGATAAAACGATTGATTTGTTAGTGGAAATTATTTCTTGGGCAGAGGCAAATGAGCAACTAGCGATTACTCGTGATACCGCGCTTCAATTCATTAGTCAAAAAACTAAAATTCCGTTGGGTGAAGCGTCAAGCGATGAACGCCAGCGACTGTTAAATGTGGAAAATATTTTGCACGAACGGATTGTTGGACAAAATTTAGCAATTGACGCGCTCGGTAAAGCCTTGCGACGCGCGCGCACTGGCTTGCGTAATCCTAAACGACCGATTGGCTCCTTTCTTTTTCTCGGACCGACAGGTGTGGGTAAAACGGAAACCGCTAAAGCACTTGGAGCTTTCTTTTTTAACGATGAGTCGGCAATGCATCGTTTGGATATGTCGGAATATCAAGCGGGTGATGCGCTGGCAAAACTGATTGGGACTTTTACTGATAAAAAACCCGGGGTGTTAGCAACGATGATTCGGGAGCGACCTTACGGCGTATTATTGCTTGATGAGTTTGAAAAAACCACGCCCGAGGTGCTGAATTTATTTTTGCAGATTCTTGATGAAGGTTTCTTTTCTGATATGAATGGCGAGCGCGTTAACGCGCGTAATCTTTTAATTGTCGCCACCTCTAACGCTGGTTCCGATCTGATTTGGCAATTAGTGAAAAACGGCGTTCCACTTAAAAATGCGGAGGCGGAGTTGGTTAATCATTTGGTGGAAAAGCAGATTTTTAAACCGGAACTTTTAAATCGTTTTGATAGTGTTATCATTTTCCAACCACTTTTAACTGATGATTTAACGCGCGTGGCGAAACTACAATTAGAACGACTGGTCAAGCGTCTTAAAGAACAGGGAATAACGCTCAAAGTTGACGATAAAATAATTGCGGTCGTGGCGACTTCCGGTGCTAATCAAAACTTTGGCGCGCGACCGATGGCGCGGTTTATTCAAGACCATTTGGAATCAGCGATTTCCAAAAAATTGTTGACTAAAGAAATTGCCAGTGGCGCCACCATAATTTTTGATGAACATTTAACCGTAAGTAGTGTGAAATGAAAATTTTAAATTACGCTTTTCATATTTTATTAGCGGGCGCGTTTGGCACGGCGGTTTTCTTTTTGCTTGGACAGTGGATTGGGCGTTTGGGAGAAGTTACTGAACTAACAGCCGCAGTAGTGGAAACGCCAAAATTGTCAGTGGCATCTGATTTAGTTAAACCCGATTTGGTTCCAATTATTCCGTTACCGATTTCAACCGAAAAGTCAATCAAAGTTGATTTGAAAGCGATGAAATTAATGCTCTATGAAGGCGACCAATTAATTGAAACCATACCAGTGCTTTCAAAAGGTCGTCCGGGTTTGGCCTGGGAAACGCCCACTGGTAAATACTCAATTAAAACTATGGAAGTAACCCATTTTTCCTCAATCGGTCGCGTGTGGATGCCTTACAGTATGCAATTTTTTGGCAACTTTTTTATTCATGGTTGGCCCTATTATGAGGGCGGTGAACCAGTGGGTGAAGGTTATTCGGGTGGTTGCATTCGTTTGGCGACGGCTGATGCTAAGCGCGTGTTTGATTTTACCAAAAAAGGAATGACGATTACGGTAATTAACGGCGAAACAATTACTGGAGGGCAGACGTCAAAATTTACTTATCTCACTAAACCGGATAGCGCTTTACCGTCACTCTCCGCTTCGGCTTATTTGGTCGCCGATTTGGAAAGCGGTCAAACAATTTTGGAAAAAAGTATTGATAAAAAATTACCACTAGCTTCCATCACCAAATTAATGACGGCATTAGTTTCGCTGGAAACTATAAGTCAAACAAAGCAAGCGGTTGTTTCCGCTAATGCTTTGGCTACTTATGGTGAAGCTGGTGAGCTTAAAGTGGGTGAACAAATTAAACTTCAAGACCTGCTTTATCCGTTGTTGTTGGAATCAAGCAATGACGCTTCTGAAGTAATTGCCGAGAGCGCTGGTCGGCATAATTTTATTACTAATATGAATGATCGCGCCAAAGCCCTTGGTCTGACTGCCACCAGTTTTGCTGACCCGAGCGGGATTTCCGAAAAAAATGTTTCCACAGTTTCGGATATTTTTAAATTTACTTCCTATCTTTATAAAGATAAAAGTTATCTCTTTTCCATTTTAAAAAAGAAAACTGCCACTGCCTCTGGTCACCTTTGGACCAACATTTTACCTTTCGTTGATGACTCGCGTTACTTAGGCGGTAAAAGTGGTCATACTATGGCCGCCGGCGACACTTTAGCGACCGTGTTTGCTTTACCACTCGCCGAATTTGAAACACGACCAATCGCGATTATTTTACTTGATAGTGCGAATCGCGAGGCGGATACCACGATTATTCTTAATTATTTAACCGGCAATATTTATTATGGTGAAGCCGAAGGCGAGGAAACAATCACTTTAAGTTTTGTCGGCGACATTATGCTTGACCGCGGGGTGGCGGGTATCACCAAACGCCAATATCGTGGCGATTATAAAACTATTTTTGTTGGCGTGCCAAGCTTGCGTTCGGCTGATATTTTGTTCGGCAATTTGGAAGGACCGCTTTCCGACCAAGGTAAAGAAATTGGCAATCTTTACTCTTTTAGAATGTCGCCGGAAGCTCTACCCGCTTTAACTTCGGCGGGGTTTGATGTTTTATCGGTCGCCAATAATCACGCTGGCGATTGGGGACGCGAGGCGTTTGTTGATACCTTAAATAAACTAGCGGAAAATCAAATCGTGTCTGTGGGTGGTGGAAAAAATAAAACCGAAGCAAGTACGGTAAAAATTTTAGAACGGCGCGGGGTGCGCGTGGGTTATTTGGCGACGAGCGATGTGGGTCCTGAATGGCTTTCAGCGGGGGAAACTAGTTCCGGTGTTATGTTGGCTAACGATGATAAATTTTACGAGGCACTTACTCAAGCGTCTAAAGAAGTGGATATTTTAGTGGCGTCATATCATTTTGGTGATGAAT
>JBBTTN010000015.1:0-14263 GCA_038064235.1 Patescibacteria group bacterium | reverse complement strand
CAACCGTAATTGAAAAGTCGCCTTTTGGTGAACGCGCCTACGATATTTACTCTAGGCTACTGCGCGAGCGAATCGTCTTTTTAGGCGGGCCAATTGATGATAATGTGGCTAATATCATCATCGCCCAGCTCCTCTTTTTGGAATCGGAAGATCCCAAAAAAGACATTACGCTTTACATCAATTCGCCCGGAGGCGCCGTAACTGCCACTTTGGCGATTATTGACACCATGAATTACATCCGACCTGATGTTTCCACCATTTGCGTGGGGCTCGCCGCGTCTGGCGGAGCGTGGTTGCTCTCGGCGGGCAAAAAAGGTAAGCGGTTAATTCTCCCCAACGCCGAAGTGATGATTCATCAACCGCTGGGTGGCACCGAGGGTCAAGCGTCCGACATCGCGATTAGCGCCAAACATATTTTAAACACTAAAGACCGCTTAATTAAAATGATGGCGCGCCATACCGGTCAAAAACTATAACAAGTGAAAAAAGATTCCGACCGCGATTATTATATGTCGGCGGAAGAGGCTAAAGCTTACGGCATCGTAGACAATATTATTACTAAAGCCAAACTCTAAAAACTTAACACTGTGAATTTGTTTACCGTCTTTTTTATTTCGGGCACCGCCTTGATTGGGGGCGTAATTTTTGGCTACTTTTTGCGCTGGTTAATTACCTTGGGCAAAAAAGGCTCAATGGAATTAACGGTCAAACAGATTATTTTGGAAGCCAAAGACCAAGCCCAAAAAATTTCCGACAAAGCTTTGAGCGACGCCGATGAAATTTTAAAAGACGCCAAGAAAAAAGAAAAAGAAACCGAGAGTGAATTAAAAAGAAAAGAAGACCGCTTGATTAAAAAAGACGAGTTTTTGGACCGCCGTCAGCAAGATGTTGATAAAGAGGCGGAGGAATTAAAAAAACACGAAGCGGAAATCAATCAAGCCAAGGCCGAAGTGGCGCGCCTTGGGGTGGAACGCGCGCGCGAGTTGGAACGCGTTGCCAAATTAAGCGAGGGCGAAGCCAAAGAGGAATTGCTTGCCGTGATCACAAAAAATTATGAGGAGGATTTGGTGGCGCGGGCGCGGAAGCTGGAAAGCGCTAATAATGAAGCCTTGGAATATAAAGCGAAAAACATTTTGGCGACCACCATTCAACGCTTGGCAACTTCCACCGTGCCCGAAATGATGTCCACGATTGTGGAAATTCCCTCGGATGATGTGAAGGGTAAAATTATTGGTAAGGAAGGTCGCAACATTCGTGCTTTTGAAAAAGCCACCGGCGTGGAAGTGATTATTGACGACACGCCGGGCACGATTGTGCTCTCCTCGTTTGATCCGGTGCGACGACAAATTGCCAAGGTGGCGATGGATAATTTAATTATGGACGGGCGCATTCATCCCGCCAAAATTGAAGAGCTCGCCGAAAAAGCTAAAGAAAATGTGGCAAAAATTATTAAAGAAAAAGGCGAGGAGGCCGCTTACGAAGCTAATGTTTTTAATTTGGACCCGCGGATTATTTTAATTCTGGGACGCCTGCACTTCCGCACCAGCTACGGACAAAATGTTTTGCAACACTCGGTGGAGATGGCGCACTTGGCGGGGATGTTAGCGGAGGAACTTGGCGCCGATCCGCAAGTGGCGCGCGCCGGCGCCCTCCTCCACGATATCGGCAAAGCGGTAGACCACGAAGTGCAAGGCACCCATGTGGAAATTGGTAAACGAATTTTAGAAAAATTTGGCGCTGGCGAACCGGTGATTAAAGCGATGCAAGCGCATCATGAGGAATATCCTTATGAAACGATTGAATCCATTATCGTCCAAGTGGCGGACACGATTTCGGGCGGACGCCCGGGCGCTCGGCGCGACAGTTTGGAAAACTATTTACGACGCTTAAAAGATTTGGAAGATATCGCCAACGCTTTCCCCGGGATTGAAAAGAGTTATGCCATTCAAGCCGGCAGAGAACTCCGCGTGTTTGTGCGACCGGAAGCAATTAGTGACATTGAGGCGCGCAAGCTTGGTCGCGACATTGCCATTCGGATTGAACAAGACCTTAAATACCCAGGTGAAATCAAAGTGGTAGTAATCAGAGAAGCCCGCGTTATAGAATACGCGCGGTAATTTGTCAACCGTTAAATAAGTTGCGGAAAATATAGGCGAGGGCTATAATTAGCCCCGTAGTTGGGGTTTGGTCGACTTTAATTTTTTAAAAATTAATTCAAAATATATGAATCTAAACAAACAAGGAATTGCCGATTTGGTTTCCGAAAAAATTGGTGGCACCAAAACGATGGCGGAGCAAGCGGTTGACACGATGGTTGAGGCGATTATTTCATCCCTCAAAAAAGGCGGTGAAGTCTCCATTGCTGGTCTTGGCATTTTTAGCACCAAGAATCGCGCCGCCCGCACCGCGCGCAATCCGCGCACTGGTGAAGCCATTCAAGTCAAAGCCATGCGCGTGCCCAAATTCCGCGCCTCTAAAGGTTTGAAAGATGCCGTTAAGGAATAAATTATTCGGTCAAACAAAAAAAAAGAATCACCGCCTGATGGCGGTTTTTCTTTTTTATAACCCCCTTAATCCCCCTTACCTTAAGGGGGAGTGAATTCGGCCCCTCCCTTAGAGTAAGGGAGGGGTTGGGGTGGGTTACAAATAAAACTTTTTAATCAAGGGATTCACTCGCGTAATAATTTCGTATTGCGAGGTGTTAATTTTTTTAGCAATCTCACGCGCACTCATCCCCTCGCCAATAATGGTTACCACATCCTCTACTTTAGCGTCTTTGATTTCCGTAACGTCAATCGCAATCATATCCATGGAAACGCGTCCGAGCACTTTGGCTAATTTATTATTCACTAACACTTCGCCGATCGTGGAAAGGTGACGCGGAAAACCGTGCCAATAACCAATGGGGCAAATGCCGATCCGCATCCCCTTTTGCACTGCCTCCGTAAAGTCGTAACCAATTTTTCCATCCTCGGCTAAAGTTTTAATTTCACTCAAAATTGTTTTCCATTCCAGCACTGGTTTGAGTGGATATTTTTTACTAAATCTTTTTTCCAACTCTTCTGACGGCCACAAACCGTACATTCCCAAACCAATCCGCACCATGTTAAAATGGACTTCAGAGTTAACAAATGACCTGCCTGTGGCGCACGAATGTTTAATTAATTTCTTAACATCAAAACCTGCTACATCTAACTGTCCTAAAAACTTTTTAAATAAAGATATTTGTTCTTTTGTTTCTGGATCAAATTTTTTCTCACCACCAGAAGACATTAAATGACTAAAAATTCCTGCCACCTCCACCGCTTCTTCTAATTTTTTTAGTAAATTTAAAGCGCGCGGAAATTCGGAAAATAAAAAACCTTGCCGGTGCATCCCCGTGTCAACTTTAAGATGGATTTTTAATTTTTTATTATTAAAACTTTTTTTATTTTTTAATAAAAATTCCAACGATTCAAAACTAGAGACGGCGACTTCAATTTCCGCTTCCACTGCGCGCCAAAAATTTTCCGGACGAGTGTAACCTAAAACTAAAATCGGGATTTTAATCTCCTCCTTACGCAAGCGCTCGGCCTCCACAATTGAATCCACGCCAATGTAATCAGCGCCTAATTCAACGATTTCGTGTGCAAAATGCACTAAACCGTGGCCATAAGCATTGGATTTAACCACTGCCATCAATTTAACTTTTGGGTCAATCAACCGCCGAAAAACCTCATAATTATTTTTGATCGCGCTCCGACTTATCTCCAGCCATGTGCGCAACTTACTCGTGTCAATTTTTGTTTTAGGCATTAACTAACGAGAACTGGTAATTCACTCCTCATAGCAATCTTTTTCTTACCAATTAAATTATCAGCCTTCATTAAAAATTTACTGGCTTCTAAAATTTCCACTAAAACTGGCGTTTGATTTTTATTAAAATGAACAACAAAATTACCTATTTCTTTGGCAAAATCAATCGGTTGTTTACTCACCTCCCACGATAAAACATCCGCTTCCGGTTCGTAAGAAATTTTTTCTATTGTTTTTATTTTTTTATTTATATTATTCATATTGAGTAACTCTACCCGGGTAAAAAGTTATCACGATATTCTTACCCAACTCGTATTTGTATACTACCCTTAACACATGCCTACTGTCAATTTTTCGTTGAGCAATAATGAGTGGTCGGCGAGAATAATCAATTAAATCGGGATTAGTAATCGTATCAATAACTAATCTTCGGGAGACAAAAAATTTGTGTTTTTTGAGAATCAAAAACTTCCCATCAGCGTGTTTCGTAAAAATTATCATCAAAATAATAATGACGGATTTCCCCAAGTTAAACAATGTGAAATAAAAAAAACTATTCAACAAACAAAAGGAGGGACGAACTACTCCTCCCCACATCTTACTATAATTACGACCGTTTATGAATTAAGACATGAAAAAATAAATTATTTTAATTCAAATTCTTTTTTAAGATTTTCTTCATTCTCAATTTTTTCCGCCGTGATGTATAAAACATCTTTTTCAATCCCAAAATTTGTTCGTAGTAATGCCACCTCCTTTTCGCATTCATAGGGGAACACCCAAACACTGTTTTGTAATTTTTTAAAACCTAATCTCAATAAATAACAACGAAATTCGTCGCGCCGACGGCGCACCTTTTCGCGAATATCAAAGATTAAAATCCGCCATTTTCCGTCCCACCGTTTTGGCTTTTCAAATTCAAAATTATCAAAATCAAATGATTCCACCATCGCCTCCCCCTTTGGGGCTAAGGTCAAGCCGGCAAAACCATTTTTATCTTTCTCAAATTTAATAAAACCTTGAGAAATTAATTTTTTGACGGTGTTATTAATATAGTAATTGCGATTAGTTTTTTGTTTGGGGTTTAAGGCTGGTAGATATTTTAATAAATGCGAGACTCCTGGCGCCACCGCCACCACGGCCACTAATCCAGCCGTGGCGATTACGCCAAGAATCGCTCGCACCACATATTCCTTTTTATTCATTCCTATATCTTACTACACCAACGGTCGTAAAGACAATAAGATGTTAATATATACATGTAAAGAAACAGCTGTAAAAAGAAAAAAGCCGGAACGCAAGCGTTCCGGCAATTGAGATTATCAGATTAGATCACCTGACTTTCTCGGTTTTCTTCCAAACCAAGCATCTGACGAATTTTATTTTGTGCCACAGGAGAAAGAAAATCTGCAAGCTCCGGCTCACCTTCAAAATAAATCTCAGTTCCTTTCCCGAGGTCCAAAAGGTATGGCCCATCATGAAATTTAGTAGCGCCATCCATTTCACCACACAACACTTGCGAACCCTTCTCCTCTACTATAATAAAGTCGAAATGGGGGATATGAATGTACCTTTGAGTAGGGAGGCTAATACACACATGGCCACCCCACCGACTAAACACAAAATTATTTCCAGTAACAATGCCAGCGTAGAGTCGTTTGGTGAAGTCCCGCGCTTCTGGAGAATGATGACTCCGGGAACTCGTTTGCACCATCTTCGTCACGTACACCATCTTGCCTACATTGGCGGCCAGACGGATTTCGAGATTTTGGAGCAGCCCGCGTTTTTCCTCCCAATCTGATTGACCAAAACGAAGCCTCACAAAGTCCCAAACGGGATCCAGATGTTCGCTGTCCTTAATCATCACGCGGAGTTGTTGCAGACAATGATTACAATCCGAGGTGATGTTCCTTAGGACTCTTTCGGCCACGATTTTGTCCCTTTCAAAATCCCCCAAAATGAGCGCCCTCTCACTAATTTCTTCTTGTGTGTACATCCTCCACCATCCTCTTTCCCATAGGGAGAAAAAACTCTGATTTTCAAAACATCAAAACTGTTTTAAAAACTAAACTAAAGTCAAGAAAAAGCAAGTGGGTGAAACTGGTTAAAAAAAATAGTGAAACGCTGAGACCATGACGGGTAAGAAAAAAACGCGAGAGGGGTTTAACCTCTCGCGTTTGGTTGGTCAATTTTTTTGTTTGGACTAAACTCAAACTCGCGCAGCAATCTTCAGCTCCTGATCTCTGGAGCCGGTTTGTTTAGCCAGCTCCATGGCTTTTTGCATAAGCTCATGATAATCGGGAGCAAGCATCCCCAACTCCTGAACGAGTCGGGCGCAGTCCCGATAAATCCGTGAAGCTTGGTTGGGATCGGATTTTTCGGCAAATTCCACTCCATGGAGAGCAATCGCAACATCGCATTTAGCCGCCTCAATTTTTCCTTGACGGAAGAAAACATCAGCTCTGCCAACAAGAAGCAGTCCGCGAGTGTGGGAGTCCGTGACTTTCTTCGAAAGCCCGGCCGTACAACAAAATAAAGCTTCTTCCCATCTCCCTCGCGCGCGCAAAATACTTTGGCGGTTGTCACACATCGTCGCTGTCATTCCATCGTAACCAATCAACTCCACGACGCGGTTTGAATGTGGAAGCATCCGCCACCAGCACCACGCGCCAAGCCAACCCCAAACAAAAAACCATATCAAGAGCCCGGGGAAGTCCCACTCTTTAAAATACAAAAGTAGTTGGGCTCCGGCTGTTCGGTTGATCGAGTAGTAAGTGCTAGAAAGAGATGAATTCGCTTCTGCATTCAACTGTTGTAAAACAAGTTGATTGAACTTGGCAATTCGTACTTTGTCTCTGAATTTCTTCCGCGCCTCACGGAAAAGTTGCCATTTTTTGCAAAACTCCTTCGTATTCCAACTCAAATCGTGAATTGTTGCTGATGCCATTTGGCACCATCCTTTCTCAAAAAAATTTTTAATTTCAAAGCCTCACACGAGGCGCGCTATTTCCACTTAAACAACTATCACACCACACCAAAAAAGTAAAGATTTTGTACGTGATGCGGGATACCGGAGTCGAACCGGTCACCACAGTTTGGAAAACTGTTATTTTACCGATAAACTAATCCCGCAATAATTTAATTACTAATTATTTTAATGACCGCTCGAACCACCTCGTTAATTTTCTCTGGCTTTACGTTCCCCACTTTTTTCAAAACAATCCTCTTGTCCGCTGTAAAAATTCTGTTTGGTCTGACAACACTTTTCATCATCAAACTTCCAGTTAAAAAATCTTCTTCTTTGAGACTTACAGCATATTTATCTCTTTTCTTCTGACTCGTGATCTGACAAATAATAAGGTCATCTCCGTTTAACTTTTTTATAACCAGCGCGGGGCGTTTCTTCGCTCCAGATAAATCAGAGAAAGGAAAATGAACAATCACTAAGTCCCCTCCTACAAATTCTTCCATACCTCATCTTCTTCTGGGCTTAACCAGTCTTTAAACAAATAGGAAAGAAAAACTTCATTAGTAAGATTTTTTTTATTTTTTTCTTTTATTTTTAGATTCTTCATACTTAAACATATTACATTATTGCTAGTTTATTTTCAATAAACTCAACACCGCTAAAAAAATTACAGTGCAAATTAGCGCTGAGGTTAAACACCAGGTGCACCACTGACGCAATTTTGCCATCTGAATATAAGTTAAATAAATTGAAAATAAAAAAGCCAACACTGTCGCCCAAAGCAAAATGACGGAAAATATATTTTGAGAAAGTTGCGGGGCGAAAGCAAAGACTAAATAACTCACCGCCGTTACGGCATAATAAGCGATGCCAAGCCATTCCACCGGAATGCCGAAAATTTTTGAATAATCGCTCTTCACCACCGCCTCGCAATCGGAGTTAAACAAACAAATCATTTTTTCCCCGCTTTTCTTTTTACGAAAAATATAAAGCGCAACGGCTAAACCAATCAACGCCACCACCGCGATTAAAATTCGCAAAAAGAATATCATAGAAATAGTTTAGCATTTATGTTACAAATGAGATATTGGCGGGCTGTAGTATACCGGCAGTACGCATGCATGGGGTGCATGTAGACCGGGTTCAATTCCCGGCAGCCCGAAAATTAAAACAAAAAAAGTTGCCCCGATTTTTAGTCAGGGCAAACTCAACTGAATTTTTAAACTTAAAGCGGGCGCTTTATTTGGCTGATCTCCACATAAAACGCCACGGCGCGAAGATAATCTGCTGTGTTATTGGGACCCATTTCCCCACCCATTCCAAGAAAATCTTTGAAATGTTTTGGATCTCGACAATAACCACAGGCCGGAATTGTCACAATAACATTATACTTTCCACCGTACGGCAATTCCCAAGTTGGGAAGCCATTATCATGCCCCTTTCCACACACACCACAATAAATTGACGGAGATTTTGAAGATGCTTGATTTGCTTCAACTGCCACTTGGGGCTTATTATGGTTTGAAACGCGACGCCCGCGCCGTCTAGATCGAGACATTCATCATCCTCCTTTAGGAATATAAAAACCTGTCTCACAAAGATCAGGCTAAATTAACTTTAGCATAAATAAAAAAATCCGCCAACGGTTCGGGTTGAACCGTTGGCGAACAAAATTCGGACTTTCCCTTCAAATCATTTAAAAAAGCGCGGGAGGCTCAAGCCTTTCCTCAAGCGTCCTTATCAAAATAACCACTTTGGGGTCAATTACTGATGAAAACTCTCTTGATACGGATTTGATGGCTCTTCCAATGTCATCCAATTCTTCTTCAAAAAAACCGGCTGGGAGCGTCTCACTAAACGAACCAAAATTAGCACTGATCCGCTCAAGCTCTCGTAATCGTCTCATCATCACTCGAGCTGACTCCAGCGATAATTTTTCAACATATCCCTTGATTTTTTTTTCTCGCAGCTTGATGATGCTACCTCGCGAGTCTCTCTCCTGACCAACAGTTAGATTACTAGCGCTTTGCGACATAATCTCATTCCTCCTTAAAAAACGAACTCCAAAAAAACAAAGAACACGTTAACTAGAATGTTAACCTAAATAATGATAAAGTTCAAATCACGGAGCGTAGTATAGCGGTAGTATGCATGCTTTGGGAGCATGTGGCCCGAGTTCGATTCTCGGCGCTCCGATTACAATTATTCGTCCTCATTCGTTAACCATTCGTAGCAATAAAAAAAAGCCCCGCACCAATTAAAGCGCGGAGCGGATAACCGCAAACTATTTCAAAATAAAACATTTGCGATGTGGAGTGGAAAGCAAAATGTTATCTACTCGACCATGCGAGATCAGTGCCGAATCTTGTTTAGAAACCATCGTCACTCCACCCTTATCGCAAGTTAGGACCGGCCAATTGTTGCCATCCATATTACCAACCAAATGAAAAATGGAAAGCGACAATTTTATTGGATGTGGCTCATTTGGCGTTTCATCCTGAATCCTCTTTTCTTCAAGTAAAAAGGCAATGACTTCCGGCAAAGTCAAAAGCTCTTCCCCTTCACCAACCAACCTATTCGCACCATCTTCAACACTGTGATCCAAGCAATTGGTAACAGTTACGCCAAAAATAAACCACGGCAGATTCGGTAAACTGCCAAACCGACATTTTGGCCAACGACGATAATGTGGCAAACTCGGCGCCCTTTTGCCAGACAACCAACTAAGTTGCGTTGGCAAATTCACATCACCGAGAGGTACCACAGGATAAAAATCTGGCATCTTAACCTTTAAAGCGTGGGCAATCACAAATGATCTTTGGCTTTGTAATGATGTCAGAATATATTCTGGCAACCCAAAGCCAAATAACCGATCATATCCGCGGTTAAATCTCACTTCTTCAGGAGAGAGATTTTCCGGCTCCTTCTTTTTCCATGGGTTCAAGCTCATCCTCCCCTCCTCTTTTTTGAAATGATCAATTTACGAGTTATCAAACTCGCTATATTCCACTTTTAACCCTAGCAAAAAGTGCGCTTGGTTGCAAAGAAAAGCCCCGACGCAAAGCGTCGGGGCTAAAATCCGCTACCAATCCCATCAATCAAACCTTGCCACCGGAAAGGGTGATCAGCGCCGAAAGCTCGACAATTTGCCCCTCAATTATGCGACTCTGTTCCAACAGATTGGGTGGCACTCGATATTTGGCGATTTCTTCCGTAACCTCTACTTTTGCCCGCCTGGCAGAGTTGAGTTGTATCATCCACTCATCATTTGGTCGTAAAACCAACTGATACTCCACCGCCTTGCACATCGCCACCAAGGTTTGAAACTGATTGGTTTGATGACTCCTTCGATCCCTTAAAAACCAATCCAGAACCGCCATGTTTCCAGACATAAAGGACCAGCAAGGCGTGTTTCTCAAAATTTCCGTGACAACAGCTCGAGGAGAGTTGTCTCTTAAATCTCTCACCCTGTTCCACTCATTTGGGTCGAGGGAATCACCATTTCCTGACACAGAAATTTTCCTGACCGGATCAAATGGAGCATTCTCGGCAAAGCGTTCAGAAAAAACTCCCCACCCACCAACAACCGGTAATCGAAAATATTCCCCATCAACGGCTACTAACCCACTTGCCACCCTTGCCAAAACAATTTTGGTCGTGTAAGTGATATGGTTTTCACTGCGTGAGCAACCATTAATGTCCATAATCATCCCACCAGATAGTGGCTGATTATTCCTTTCTAACTTCTTAAACAAACTCAACTCCCCCACATTCGGTCTAATAATCTCTTCTACCATTTGAGCAGCCGTCTTCTTCTTCACGATCCACCTCTTTTTTCAAAAAACCGATTCCAGTTTACGAGTTATCAAACTCGTTACTATTCCACTTTTAACCCTAGCATAAGATATAAATTATGCTAGATTTTAACGAAAGCGGAGTGTGGTGTAACGGTAACATGCAACGACCCGCCCCGTACCAAATAAACGGGATGTAGTATAGTGGTAGTATACACGCTTCGGGAGTGTGAGGTCCGAGTTCGATTCTCGGCATCCCGATACTGCAATTTGGTACGGGGTTCGCAGGTTCGTGTGACTCCGGGTTCAAATCCCGGCACTCCGATTAAGAAATTCTGGATAATTTTCCATTGTTATCACTTTGAAGTTTACTGTTAAATTTTTGTTTGACTCCATAAATATTTTTGGCAGTTTTTTCTTCTCCGAATTATTTAAAGTAAATTCATAAACATCGGCATTTTGATTCCATTTTTCAATATAATCAATTTCCTTACCTTCAATATTTCTCCAAAAAAATGTTTGACAAAACTTATGCTGATAATTATTACTTTTCATCTTTTCCAAAATAGTAAAGTTTTCAAAAAGGTTGCCAAGGTCTTTCCTTTTTAAACCATCATTTTTTATATTTGTTTCAGAAAAATCATTAATCACAGCGTTACGAATCCCCAAATCATAAAAGTATAATTTACTTTTCTTTCTTATTTCCGTCCGTAGATTATTATTATAACTTTTTAGTCTAAAGATAACAAATGATTGCTCAAGTAAATCAATATATCTTTCTATTGTTCTATGGTTGACTTTGAGTTCTTTACTAATTTTATTAACACTCACCTCACCGCCTACTTGATAAGCGATGGTTCGAAGTAAATTTAATAAGATCTCTGGCTTTTTTAAATTTTCAAATTTTAAAATATCTTTTAAAAGAAAAGATTCGGCCAAATTTTTAATTTTTGCTATTTTTTCTTCAATCGTGTTTTGCAAAATTACTTCCGGATAACTACCAAATCTAAGTAGATGATCCAAATGAGTTGTTGGTTCAAAATATTCTGAATTTCTTACTTCTTTATCGGTCAAAGGATAAAGATTTAATAAAATGTTTCTACCCATCAACGGCTCGCCTATTTGCCCAGCCAGCTCAAATGACGATGAGCCGGTCACCACCACTTTAAGTTGCGGGTAAGTATCAATAATAATTTTTAAATTAATCCCGATATTTTTTATATTTTGTGCTTCGTCAATAAAAAGCAAGTCAAGATCCTCAACATTTTCTCTCAGTTTTTCCAATCTCTGTGACGAAAATATCTCTTGGGTAGTGATACTATCCCCATTATAAATTCTGTATTTACCTTTATATTCAGCTAAAAAAGAATTAATAATCGTTGTTTTTCCAACTTGTCTCGGTCCATAAATAATCAAGACTTTACCATTTTCTATATAACTCTCAATTTTAATCTGCCTATTTATTAAATTTTTCATACTTATAAGTGTATCGTGAGTACAAAAATAAGTCAATATATTTGTATTATTGATACAATTAAAAAACATCTTCCAACCAATCAATTTTCAGCGTCTCCCCCGCTTCGTTTAAGTAAATACTGAGCAAATCAAGTTGCCATTCAATTTTATCCTCATCAATTTTATTTTCTAAAATATAAGTTTGAATCACCCGCCCCAATCTTTTTAACTTCCACGGATGAACATTATCTGAAGCTTCATAGTCATCATCAGTATCATCACTAAAATAATCTCTAACAACTGTTTTCACTTCCACAAATCTAATCTCCCCTTTTTTTGAAGCAATAATATCAATTTCACCCCAGGGCTTTCGATAATTACGCCCAATTATCGTGAAAAAATGTTTCTTAAGAAACATTTCCGCGAGGTTTTCCCCAAGGTCCCCAGTTTCTTGCTTTTCTGTCTTTGACATACGATTTTAAGCCATAAAAGACACTTTTTGCTGTCTTTTATCCCCACTATCCCCAGAGTTATCCACAGTTTTAAGGGTTTCTAACGGACTGTCTGATGGAAAATTAAAGGGACAAAGCATAATGTTCACTGTGCGGATAGGGAGAATCGAACTCCCACCTCATCCTTGGCAAGGACGTGTCCTACCATTAAACTATATCCGCCTTTGCTACCTTCGGGATTCTCGGCTACCGCCGCGGGTAATTTTCGCCCCCGCTTGGAGCGGGGCAACGAAAATTCTTTCGAATCCCTGCCTGCCGGTAGGCAGGCCTCTCGTGCGTGAAGCAGTTCACGCACTCGGTCGCTGGTGCTCCCGGAGGGATTCGAACCCCCAATAACGGTTCCGAAGACCGTTGTGATATCCATTTCACCACGGGAGCCCTCAAAAACAATATAGCAAATAATTAGTGCTAGAGCAAAAATTAGGCTAGAATAATTGCCATGGGGGAATCATCACAAAAATTTATCATCCCAAAAGGAGTAACTGAAACTCTAAAAACTCTGGAAAAGGCAAACTTTCAGGCATTTTTAGTGGGCGGTTGTGTGCGCGATTTAATGTTGCATGTGAAACCAAAAGATTGGGACATCACCACCAACGCTAAACCGGAACAAATTGCCGGACTTTTTCCAAAAACTTTTTACGAAAATAATTACGGCACCGTCACGGTAGTTGACGAAGGAGCCGAGGATGAAACGGAAAAACATATTGAGATTACGCCATTTAGACTGGAAGCCAAGTATTCCGATAAACGCCATCCTGATTCCGTAACTTTTAGTGATAAAATTGAGGATGATTTGGGCCGTCGCGATTTTACCATCAACGCGATGGCTTACTTGCCCCGACACGGCGTGGGTAGTGATAAAGGACAAATTATTGACCCATACGGGGGAGTAAAGGACTTAAAGGACAAAACTATTCTCGCGGTCGGCAACGCTTCCGACCGGTTTGAGGAAGACCCGTTAAGAATCATGCGAGGCATCAGGTTAGCCACCCAACTTGGTTTCACGTTAAACAGTGAGACTTTTACAGCAATGGTTGCCACCGCGCCGTTGTTAAAAAAGATTGCCGTGGAGAGAATCAATGACGAATTTTCCAAGTTGATTATGTCAAAAAACCTAATGATTGGCGTGGTTTTGCTGCAAAAAGCTGGAGCATTAAAAGAGTTTTTACCAGAACTGGAAGAGGGGATTGGGATGAAGCAGAACGGCGACCATATTTATGATGTTTGGGAACATACCTTACGCGTGGCTCAACATTCCGCCGACAAAGACTTCGCGTTTCACGTGAGACTTTCCGCCCTCTTTCATGATATTGGCAAACCTCGCACTAGAGAGTTTAGTAAAGAAAAGAATGATTACACTTTTTACGGTCACGATGTAATTGGCGCGCAAATGGCTAAAAATATACTTAAACGCCTAAAGTTTTCACATGAAACAACGGATTTAGTCACTAAATTGGTGCGGAATCATATGTTTTTTAGCGATGTTGATAAAATAACGCTCTCGGCCGTGCGAAGGATCGTCAGAAATGTGGGGCGAGAGGAGGTTTGGGACTTGATGAAGGTGCGTAATTGCGACCGGATTGGAATGGGCCGACCGAAAGAGAGTCCTTATCGTTTACGGAAGTATGAAGCAATGATTGACGAAGCGTTAAGAGCGCCAACTTCCGTGGCAATGCTTAAGATAAAAGGGGAGGATGTTATTCGTGAAACCGGTTTAGCTCCCGGGCCAAAAATTGGTT
>JBBTTN010000014.1:0-1107 GCA_038064235.1 Patescibacteria group bacterium | reverse complement strand
CCGCAATACCGAGCATCACTTTTCCGATAAGGCCAATGGTCATGCCGGCGATTAATATAGTCATACTCACAGTATAACGAGAACCCGTGCAAAATAATAGCCCCGCTTCAGATCGTCATCACGACGACTGAAGCGGGGCTATGAGTCACACTGGTTCAATCCCTCGGATAATCCGATAGGCGTGAAGAATCCGTGGGACATGAAAATGCTCTCGCGGACTCTTGCCGGAAGCAAGGAACTTGCCGGCGCCTTTCGCGCCGTCATGATACGCAAGAGCGCGTTCCCCAACACTTTGATACCCTTGTTTTTTGAGAATACTAAGGTATCGAGCGCCGCCAAAAACGTTTTCGCGAGGGTCAAGGCGGTTTTTTACACCGACATCTTTCGCGGCTCCGCGCTTTAATTGCATAAGCCCTTCGGCTCCCGAACCTGATCTCGCGCGCGGGTCTCCGACAGACTCAATGACAACGAAAGCGGTAACCTCCCGCCAATCAAGGTCGTATGTAACGGCGGCCTCCTTGATAATTGACCCGTATTTTTTTATAACGAAACGGGCCTTGCGCTCAATGAGTATGTCGTCTGTTGTTTTGCGACGACTCCCTTGCGAGATTTCAATCGGGGGCGACAGAGCCGAAACCGGTTCCGCCTTCTTCTCCTCGCTCTTTTGCGGAGCGATAAGAACTTCTTCGGCGGAGGTTTCAATCAACCCCTTTGCGTTTTGCCGAAATTCTTTTCTCGGCTGTTCGGCGGTGGATTGTTTTTTGGCAACAAAGAACTTGTCGCCGAAAAGAAAAAATCCTACCACGAGAGCAATTACCACCCAAGCGGCGACATTATGACTGTTGATTTCCATAACCCCTCCTGTTGTTCAAAGCAGGTTTCTTTGTACACTAAAAATATACTCTTGTCAAGTGCTTTCTGCGTATGTACCATGTACCATATACAATATTCCCATCATGACTATATACGACCAGATCAAAAACGAACTCAAAGAGGCAATGAGAGCGAAAGATGCGGTGAAGATGGCAACTCTTCGCGGACTTCTTGCGGCATTTACAAACGAACTCGTCGCGCAAAAGAAAAAACCTGACGAACCGGTCACGGATG
>JBBTTN010000013.1:0-1202 GCA_038064235.1 Patescibacteria group bacterium | reverse complement strand
CGAATGTAAAATGCCCAGCGTGTAATGAGGGCACGATGGTGGAAAAGCGTGGGAAATATGGAATTTTTTACGGTTGTTCCAATTATCCTAAATGCAAAAATATTATTAAAACCAAACCCACCGGCGCCCTTTGCCCGATGTGCAATTCCCTAATGATGGAAGGCACTAAAACCATCCCCGAACGCTTTTCAAATAAAACTTGTCCGAATCACAACCCGCATAAGTGTTTAGTTAACATCTAGAGGTAACACTGCTTTGATAATACTCGAACTTCTCGAACGGTGTCAAACAGTTTAAATTTTTTCCATCATGCAGTCGCTCGTAATTGTAATAGGTTAAATATTCTTCGGCCGTTTTCCACTGTCGCAACGGATTTAAATAATACTCTTGATCGACCACACCATGCGCTCTTTCCACTACTCCATTCCAATACGGCGATCGCTTGGGAATGAAATAATGAGCAATACCGATTGTTCCAAGGTGGGCATGAAAGGTGCCACGAAACTCACCACCATTATCGGTCTGAATGGCAATAATTTTGAAAGGGAAAAACTTTTGCGCATTAACAAAAGCGGTAATCGTTAAATCATCATCTTTAGTCTGTCCATACTCAAAATATTGCATACCGGTGTACACATCCGAGAAGGTTCTTTGGTATATTCGTTTGCCATCAATCCAGACGTATTTAATGTCTAATTGTACGCAATCACCTGGCTTTTCCACCCTAACCGGCTCTTTCAGTGGGGTATACCACAGTAGCTTCTTTTGCGGTCGACGAATTAAACCTTTCTTTTTGTAATAACGATACAAAATGGTAGTGGAGACAATCAAACCATATTTTCTTTCAATTAATTTTTTCATTTTCTTGGGTCCATAATTAGTTCTCAATTTCTGTTCTTCAATGAAGATCTTGATCTCACGAGTTAATTTGGTGTTGGGATGTTCCTTGATCGGGATATGCCTTCGGTCACCGTTGTCATGTTCATACCACTTGTAGTAAGTTTTTCTGGCGATGGCGTACTCAGCGCAAAGGTCTTTAACGCTCTTGCCCAGCTTGTCTACCAAAAAATACCACTTCTGTCTCACTCTAATTGGATAACTTGGTTCATGTTGTTTTTTCATTTTTTTCCTCATCCTAGCAATTAATTAACAAGTGTCACCTCTAGGGGATCAGACTGTCACCCCAAGATGTTAACTGGACA
>JBBTTN010000012.1:0-2768 GCA_038064235.1 Patescibacteria group bacterium | reverse complement strand
CTGAACGCCTCCCCAAAAGAAATCGACGAAATATGTGATCGGGTATTGATGCTTATCAAGAAAAATGACCCATCTTTCAGAACGTGGTATGAAAAAGCTAAAGCACTTAATAAAGAAGCCGATACTTTGTTGGCTAAATATCAACGAGGAGATGCAAATTTAGATTCGGATTCATATAAAGAAGCTCTACGAATATTTATAGATAATTTTGGTTTTTGCACAATCTTACCTTATTGGGTTTTGTATGGGATTAATCAAGCTCTAGAAAAAGGAGAAGCTAAGGAATCATTTGGTGATGTCCTAACAATGTACGAGGAACTCAAGGGTCAAACCCGTTATCCTCAACTCGGTCAAACTGTAATAAGCAAATATTTTGACGAGGCAGTAGAAATTTTAAAGGTAACTCCTGCCCTTGCTTCTTGTTTACATCCTGATGAGCTGATGCGGGTGATTAGTGGAATTGACTCTGCAGTGTCAGTTACGGATTTGGAAAAAAGAATGCAATGGTGCGCGATAACTCGCACCGATGTACCTTTCAAAGTCAACTTTATTTACGATAAAAACGTTTATTCCAAGTTAGTTCCTTCAGCCGTTACGCACGATGTCACTGAATTTAAGGGCAATATCGCTTTCAAGGGAGTCGTTCGTGGTCGTGCAAAGATTATTAATTCCATAGACGATATGAAAAAGTTCGAAGATGGGGATATTTTAGTTTCTATTCAATCGAGTCCTTCCCTCATGCCAGCTATTATAAAGTGTTCGGCTATAGTTACTGACGAAGGGGGTATCATGTGCCATGCCTCAGTAATTTCGCGAGAACTAAAGAAGCCCTGTATTATTGGTACTAAAATTGCGACAAAAGTGTTGAAAGATGGTGATATGGTGGAAGTGGATGCGGATAAGGGGGTAGTGAGGATTATTAAAAGCTAAATTTCACAATTATATATTATGAGTTTTGAACAAACACCAAGTTTAGAGACAGAAAAATATTCATCAAAGATTGAGTTGAAGTTTTTTCGTCACGATGAGAAGGGTAAGGCGGGGGAAGGGGAGACAGATAATGAAGTTCTTTTAACTCCTGCTGGTCGTCAACATGCTAAAAGTCAAGCTGAATTATATGACATCAGCCAAGCAGTAGCTTTTGGTTCACCGCGCCTTAGGGCTCAAGAGACAGCTGGTTTTACGATGGCTGGTAATTTAGAAAATGTAACCGGCGAAGAGACCTTGGAGGAATTGAAAGAGAAAATAGATAAAGGTTTGGGTTACGGAACTAAATTAGCGACGGACAAACGTCTAGATTTCAATAGTAATTTTGCGACTCCCTATGGGCAGAAAGCCCTAGGAGCATTTAAAAGTGGACGCTATCTTAAGTTTTTAGTGGAAGAGAGCGACCGAGTCGCCGAAGAAACTAATGATGAAGAATCTTCTACTTATAATCGCCAAGCCGGGGCCATTGCTTCTATACTAAAAAAATATCTTTCTATCTCGCCACGCTTTGATAAATTAGTGAAGGACGAGGCAAAAGACTATGAAAAAGAAATGTACCGTTTTTTTGGTACTCACCAAGGAGTGGCAGAATCTTTCTTAATCAAAGTGGTGGAAAAAATGAAGGGTGTTGGAGAGAGAAATAAATTAGTTTCTCTGTTGAATCAAGGCTTTGATTATTTCGAGGGTTTTACGGTGGAAGTTCTAACTAATAATGAACAAGCTGAACCCGTCATAAAAATTAACTACTCCAAAAAAGGGGCAAAGTCAGAAGACGATTTCATTTTCAACGAAATTATCCCCAAAGAAATTGTGGATGAGATTGTAATTGGCGATATTAGTGCTAATATGTGAAGTATAGTTTAGAAATTAGGCCTAAAATATGAATTACAAACGCACTATTGAGCCAGTTATTGAGGAAAACCTTTTTAAGGGTAAGGTGATAGTTATTTACGGTCCGCGACGAGCGGGTAAAACCTTTTTGTCCAAGGAATTGCTCAAGAAGCAATCTGATGGTCAATATATAAATTGTGAGCTTCAGGAGAATCGTGATAAATTAACCACCACCTCGGCGCAAAAAATTCGCGACATTATTGGTACCAACAAGCGTTTAGTGGTGCTTGATGAAGCTCAAACTATTCCTGACATTGGTCAGACGCTTAAAATTATGGCGGACGAATTTCCCAATGTTCAAATCATTGCCACCGGTTCTTCTAGTTTTGATTTAGCGCAAAAAATTGCTGAACCAATGACGGGCCGAGTGCGACAATATCTTTTATTGCCGTTCTCGTTGGCGGAACTCAAGCAAGCTCATAATTCGGCCGAGCTTGATGGTCGTCTGGAAACAAGTCTCCGTTTTGGGCATTATCCCTCAGTGGTTGGCAGAACGGAAAAAGAAATGATTGAAGAACTGGATATGATCACCAGCGGTTATCTTTATAAAGATATTTTACAATTGGAAAATGTCAGAAAACCACGAATCGTGAGTGATTTAGTAAAAGCTTTGGCACTTCAAGTGGGGTCGGAAGTGTCGGTTAATGAACTCTCTCGACTTTTGGGGGTGAGTGGGCAAACCGTTAATCATTATATTGACCTCCTGGAACAATCATTTGTCATCTTTCGTCTTTGCGCGCTCTCGCGTAATCCCCGCAAGGAGATTACCAAAAAGTTTAAAGTTTATTTTTACGATTTGGGAATTAGAAACAGCGTAATCCGAAATTATAATCCGCTGGATACTCGTAACGATGTGGGCGCGCTTTGGGAAAATTTTTGCATTGTGGAAA
>JBBTTN010000011.1:0-2747 GCA_038064235.1 Patescibacteria group bacterium | reverse complement strand
GGCTAACGATGATAAATTTTACGAGGCACTTACTCAAGCGTCTAAAGAAGTGGAAATTTTAGTGGCGTCATTTCATTTTGGTGATGAATATCAAACTAAATCAAACGCCCGCCAGCAAACACTTGCTAGGCGGGCGATTGATGCCGGCGCCAAATTGGTGATTGGTCATCATCCGCATGTGCGTCAAGAAGTGGAGCGTTATAAAGGCGGTCTGATTGCTTACAGTTTAGGTAATTTTGTTTTTGACCAGGATTTTTCCCAAGAGACGAAGCAGGGGACGGCGCTTGAAGTGTCGCTGAGTAAAACTGGCAAGATTTTAGATTATCAAGAACAGCTCGTGACGATTGATAAAGACTTTCATCCAAATATTTCAAGTTAATAATTTATGAAAAAACTTTTTTACCTGACAATCATCGGACTAGCCGTTTTTGTTTTTTGGCTTTGGCCGGATGCCCAAGGAAATTATCCCCTACCTTTTTCTTCATATTTGAGTCAAGTTTTTAAAGAGACAATTACGCCGGAAGATTTAAGTCAAGCTTATAAAGAGAATAAATTAAAAATTCTGTTAGTGCCCGGACATGATAATGAATATTCGGGCACGGTGCATCAAGGAATTCGCGAGGCGGACCTCAATTTGGTGCTGGCGGAGTGGTTGTATAATTATTTAAAAAATGACCCCCGATTTGAAGTTAAAGTGACGCGCGATTTTAAAACTGGTAACTATTTGCCAGAGTTCAACAGTTATTTTACTGATAACCGCGAGGAAATTATTTCCTTTCGTTTAAAAATGCGTCAACAATTTTTAGCCTTGCTTAACTCCGGCGCGCTTAAAGAGTATGTGGGCGTGTCGCATAATTTTGCTAAAGAGGAAGTTTCCATTCGGCTTTACGGCATTAATAAGTGGGCGAATGAAAATAAGATTGATGTGGCGCTTCATTTGCATCTTAACGATTATCCGAATCGGGGGAGTCAAAGGGCAGGCAAACATTCCGGCTTTTCAATTTATGTGCCGGAGTCGCAATATCCTAATGCGCGTGCCAGTTACGCGCTGGCGGAAAGTGTGGCAAAAACTTTAAAAAGTTTACAAACACCAAGTACCTTACCCGGTGAAAGCGAAATGGTTATTCCGGATCAGGAATTAATTGCTCTTGGCGCTCAAGGTTCACGCGAGGGCGCGGCAATTTTAGTGGAGTATGGTTACATTTATGAGTCGCAATTTATTAACCCGCTGGTGCGGGCGAGAATTTTTCCGGAACTGGCGTGGCAAACTTATCTCGGAATTAAAGATTATTTTTCCGACCGCGGAACGCTTCCACTGACCGTGCTTTTGCCTCACGCTTTTCGGACGCCGTTGTTTGAAGGATTACGTGGTAGTCCTGATGCTTTGGCTTTACAACGTTTTTTACAGCTTAATGGTTATTATCCGCCGGTCGGCGAAACTTTGGAAAATTGTCCGGTTAATGGCAATTTTGGTCCGTGTGTCAAACGCGCGGTGACTAATTTCCAAATCGCTAATAGTTTGCCAATCACCGGCGCGGTGAGTGAGCTAACCTTGACTAAATTAAATACCTTGGCAATCTAATCCCGTGTCAAGGACTCACCTTGGGGCATCTTTAAGGTGAGTCCTTGACACGAGGAGCCCCAAGGAGAGTCCTTGCTACGAAATTTTATGCAAAATTTTTGGGAAAAATTACCTAAACCAATTATGGCATTGGCGCCAATGGCGAATGTGACCGACGCGGCGTTTCGACAAATCATCGCCAAGTATAGCGGACCGACTGCCTGCCCGAACGGTTTTAAGACTGGGCGGGTTATGTGGACCGAATTTGTTTCCGCCGATGGTTTGATGAGTCGTGGGCGCGAAGCGTTACTTCACGATTTAAAATATTCTGAAATTGAACGACCAATCGTGGCGCAACTTTTTGGCGCGAATTTAGAAAAGATGGCCGGCGCCGCCAAATTGGTGGCGGAACTTGGCTTTGATGGGTTGGATATTAATATGGGTTGCCCCGATAAAACGATTGAAAAACAAAATGCCGGCGCGAAATTAATACAAAATCCGCAATTGGCAAGAGAAATTATCAGAGCTGCCAAAAGGGGAGTGAAGGCTGCGGGGCGAGAAATTCCGATTTCAGTAAAAACGCGATTGGGTTATAGCAAAGATGAATTGGAAACTTGGTTACCGGAACTTTTAGCGGAAGATTTGGCGGCAATAACGATCCACGCGCGCACGCGAAAAGAAATGAGTAAAGTGCCGGCGCGCTGGGAGCGAATTAAAAGAGCAGTGGAAATCAGAAATGAATTAAAATCTAAAACTTTAATATTGGGTAATGGTGATGTGGAGAATCTTGAACAAGCCAGAAAAAAAGTAGAGGAAACCGGTTGTGATGGTGTGATGTTTGGCCGAGTGATATTTGGCCAGCCTTGGAAGCTGGCCAACCCCGCGGAGCTTTATGCGAAGTGGGGTGGCAGTGAACCTTCAGTTGAGATCCGTTTACAAATTATGCTCGAACACACCAAACTCTTTGAAGAATTATTAGGCGGAATAAAAAGTTTCTCCATTATGAAAAAACATTTCAAAGCCTACCTCGCCGGCTTCCCCGATGTCTCCGAACTCCGGGCTAAACTGATGGTAACCACTAATGCCAGTGAGGTGGAAACTTTAGTTAAAGAATTTTTGCTATAATACCCACAATGGTTTATATCAAAACATTTTCAGACTTGGGGAAAAATGATGGCGCATTGGC
>JBBTTN010000010.1:0-4166 GCA_038064235.1 Patescibacteria group bacterium | reverse complement strand
ATAATAAAATAAATTATGATTGATGCCAAAAAGATCAAAGAATTAAGAGATCAAACAGGCCTTTCATTCGGACATTGTAAACAAGCCCTAGAAGAGGCTGGAGGTGATTTAACCAAAGCGGTGGAACTTTTGCGTGCCAAAGGCGAGTCGGTGGCAGGCAAAAAGGCCGACCGTACTTTGGGTGCTGGCACCGTGGCGGTTTATCTTCACAACGGCGGGCAAATTGGCGCCATGCTCTTGCTCCGTTCCGAGACGGATTTTGTGGCAAAAAATGCGGAGTTTAAAACTCTCGCTGAAGACTTGGCAATGCAAGTGGCGGCAACTGCACCGGAGAATTTAGAAACTTTTCTCGCTGAACCATTCATCAAAAATCCTGATTCCACCGTGGGCGAGATGGTGAAGGCGGCGGTGCATAAATTTGGCGAACGAATTGAGGTGGGGCAATTGGCGCGCCTGGACGCGCAGGCTTAAGTTTTTGTCTCATAATTAAAATGATAATTTTTCTTACATTGCTTGCGGTGTTAACAGCCACGATGGCGATTGGCTTGATTTGGCGACAAGTTACGCTTTTACGTCGCGGTCTGGCGGTAGTGGAGCAGAACCCGCTTTTGGTGGATATTTTTCGCCGAAAGATTGACGAGTTTACGGTAAAAATTAATATCGCGGTGAGGTTGGTGCTTCGCTTAATTCATTTTCATTTTTTAATTTTTGGCCGCAAAGTTTTCTTCTTCTCACATCACTTAATCGCGCGCGTTGACCAACAATTTAGTAAAATGATTCACGCCACACACGGCGGTCACCATGAAAGGTTAAAGGATGGGGAGGCTTCCTTTTTTCTGACAGAAATAAAAAACTTTCGCGACAAAACCGGCCCCGGACGAATTGATGCGTAAAGAGATAGATTATTGCCAGTGCCGGTGTAGAGCTCAGCCCCGACGCTCCGACCTTAACGTCGGAGGTCGGGGAGCCGACCGAAGCGTCGGCTTCGGTATAATTATTCTTGATGCCTTTTGTTTATATCTTAAAGACTGAATCAGGGAAATATTATATTGGGAGTACGACGGATGTTGAACGTCGATTGAAGCAACATCAAAATGGTCACACTCATTCAACAAAGAGGTTGGGGGAGGTAAGTTTGATTTTCTCACAGGAATATCCTACTCTTAACGATGCTAGGTACGTTGAATTAAAGTTAAAGAAATTAAAGCGCCGGGATTATATTGAAAAGATAATCAGGGAAGGAAAAATAAAAATCATGCCACCTTAGCTCAGCTGGCAGAGCAACGGTTTTGTAAACCGTAGGTCCCCGGTTCAAGCCCGGGAGGTGGCTCAGAGTGCTCAGCCCCGACGCTCGATAGCAATCGAGGTCGGGGAGCCGACCGAAGCGTCGGCTTTGGTAGAGCGCCACTTTTGTAAACCGTAGGTCCCCGGTTCAAGCCCGGGAGGTGGCTTATCTAATCTCCGCTCCGAATTGTTTTTTGGTTTCGGTGATGATTTGGTTTTGGATGGGTTCTATCTCGGCATCGGTTAAGGTGCGTTCAAGCGAGCGATAAATAATCCGGTAAGTGTAGCTTAATTTATAGGCGCCGAATTTGCCGGCGTTTTCATATTTATCCAGTAAAGTCACTTCCTCAATTAAATCACCACCGAGCTCGCGGATAAGGTCAAAATAATCATTAACTACAAAAGAGTTAGAAACGATAAATGAAATATCGCGCGTGATCGGTGGAAATTTAGAAACTTCTTGAAATTTTTGCCCCAGCTTAAGTTGTTTTTTTACGCGTTCGTCTTCTGACCAGAGCAGACGAATATCGGGCAAACTCATACTTAAAATCGCCAAGCGTTCTAAGCCGAAGCCGAACGCCCAACCGTTGTAACCGGTAAGCCCGAAGTTTTCCAACACGCTTTTGCGAGGTAAACCAGAACCCAACATTTCAACCCATTGACCATTAATTTCTGCTTCCATCTCAAAACTTGGGTCAGTGTAAGGGAAGTTGTGATCGTAAAATCTAAAATTAACTTTATCGCCAAAAATCGCTTTGGCCACATCAGAGAGAACTGATTTTAAATCTTCGGGAGTAATCGTTTGTTTATCATCGGGCACTAAAAATAATCCGCCGAATTGATGGAAGACGTTCATATGTCGGCAATCAATTTCATCTTTGCGATAAACTTTGCCGTAGCAGATTACGCCGAGATTTTCTTTATTCGCTATTTTCTTTTTAGTCTCGGGGTGATTAAGATAGTAATACCACATCACCGTGTCGTGTGTACGCAAGATGTGTTTGTCGTCCACATAGTAAGTATCAGATTTACTGCGTGCCGGATGACCGAGAGGCATATTAAATAAATCAAAAGTAACTTTGGCCGGAACAATCTCGGGAATTTTAATCACCTCAAAATTTTTTAAACTCGGCACTTCAAGCGCTCGCGTTACAATTTCCTGCAGGGGATTGCTGGGCGTTCGCGCGAGATCCGGCATCGCCAAAAAGCGTTCCATCCGTCGCGCTTCCGCATCCTCACGCTCGGCTAGTTTAGCTCGCAATTTGACCTCTTCAGGTGAATCAATAACGATTTCCATACATCCAAATATATCAGAAATGGGGTAGATTTACTACTCACTTTATGCTACACTAGTCGTATAAATTATGCCTAAAGAGAGCTCCAAACAACCCGCCGTAGTGTCGGGCAAGCGTAAATACGACGCTGAAGATATCGTAGTCCTTGAGGGCTTGGAACCGGTGCGCAAGCGTCCGGGTATGTATATTGGTTCAACGGGCACTGACGGTCTCCACCACCTGTTGGTGGAAATCTTTGACAACTCACGCGATGAGGCGATGAATGGCGCTTGCGATGAAATTGAGGTGGCGCTTTTGCCCGGCGACATTGTGCGCGTGGCCGATAATGGCGCCGGTATTCCGGTGGGAATTCATTCTAAAACCAAAGTTTCGGCTTTGGAAACGGTGCTCACGGTGCTCCACGCCGGCGGTAAATTTGAAGGCGATGGTTATAAAATTTCTGGCGGTTTGCATGGAGTGGGCGCTTCGGTGGTGAACGCGCTTTCGGAGTGGCTCCAGGCGCAAGTGTATCGCGAAGGCGGAATTTATTTTCAGGAATTCGCGCGCGGAAAAAAGAAAGCCAATGTGAAAAAAATCGGTTCGTCAAAACTCCACGGCACGGTGATTACTTTCAAGCCTGACGCCCAAGTTTTTTCGGATTTAATTTATGATTGGAATCGGATTACCAATCATCTCCGCGGGCAAGCCTATTTGGTAAAAAAATTACGAATTAGGGCGATTGACGCGCGCGGTTATAAAGAGAAAATCAAAGCCGATGAAGTTTTGTATTTAAAAGAACTTGATTTGCCATTGCCGTCCAAAACTTTTTATTTTGAAGGGGGACTTTTGTCCTTGGTGCGCTTTTTAAATCAAAATGAAAAACCCGGACACAAAAATGTTTTTTATAATGAAAAAGAAATTAACGACATCAATGTGGAAATTGCTTTTCAGTATATTGACGATATTAATTCACGCGAAATTACTTACACCAATAATACGATTACGCCCGAAGGTGGGACGCATTTAACCGGTTTCCGCACGGCGCTCACTCGCAGTTTAAATGATTATGCCAAGAAAAATAATTTAGCGAAGGAAGCCGATGGCGCTTTTTCCGGCGAGGATGTGCGTGAGGGACTGACCGCGGTAATTTCCGTCAAGCTCCGCAATCCGCAATTTGAAGGTCAAACTAAAGCCAAGCTCGGTAATGTGGAAGTGCGTGGCGCGGTGGAAACGGTTTTTAGTGATTCGCTCTCACTCTTTCTTGAAGAAAATCCCGATGATGCCAAAGCGATAATTGGTAAAGTGGTGATTGCCCTTCGGGCGCGCAAGGCCGCGAAAGCCGCTAAAGATTCCATTTTGCGCAAAGGCGCGCTGGAGGGGTTAATGTTGCCGGGCAAATTAGCGGATTGTCAAACTAAAAAAGCCGAGGAAGCGGAGATTTTTATTGTAGAGGGCGATTCCGCTGGCGGTTCAAGTAAGCAGGGGCGCGACCGTCGCACGCAGGCGATTCTTACATTGAAAGGTAAAATATTAAATGTGGAACGCGCGCGATTAGATAAAATGTTGGCGTTTAAAGAAATCAAGTCGCTGATTATTGCGCTCGGCACT
>JBBTTN010000009.1:0-2024 GCA_038064235.1 Patescibacteria group bacterium | reverse complement strand
CGGACGGGCAACAGGAAGCTCCCTTTGATTAAGATTGAGTTGTTATGTATTATGAACATAGGATTAGGGAAAGGCGTTGATTTCCATTCCATTATATTAATAATAGTATTCTATGGCAAGTAAGTCAAAAAAGGAAATTTCTATAATAGGGCAGAATATAAAAAAGTACCGCAAAGAAAAGGGTTTATCACAAGACGGCTTGTCAAAATCGGCCGGTGTTGCTTATAACACAGTCATTAAAATAGAGTCGGGTAATATTCAAAGTCCAACTGTCGGTACTGCGTCAAAGATCGCCAAGGCGTTAGGTGTTTCGGTTGATGTTTTGCTCGGTAATTAGGTTTTCCACAATTAACAGGATTCGCTTTACGCCGTATTAGAATTCTGCTATGCTTAAAGTAGTGGATAACTCAAACCTATGAAAAACAAATTTTGTGAAAAATCTGCCCTAAGAAATGAAAGCGATGTCGAGCAATTTTTTGTCGCCCGCCTTCTTAAAGATTTAGGGTACAAAGACATAAATATTCTGACCAAGCACGCTATCCCTGAGTATGTTATTTGCAAGGGACAAAAAAGACAGAGCCATATTCCCGATTATCAAGTGCGTGTTGGTAAAACGCCTGTTGTTATTATTGAAGCAAAACATCCCGACGAGCCGATTGATAAATATATTACTGAAGCACAAGATTATGCCACCGTCGTTAATAGGGGTTTTATAGGAAAAAATCCAATTCGGTATGTTTTGGCTACCAATGGAATTAAAACGAAACTTGCGAAGGTGGACGAGAACAAAGTTTTGCTCGACTTGAATTTTGAGGATTTCGCAAACGGAAACGAAAAATACAAAAAACTGCAAGAGTATATTTCACTCGAAACTTCTAAAAAATCGCCTGCAATTACGAAGGAAGAAGTTTTTGAATTTAGAACTCCCGACTTGGCAGAGCTAAAAGGTGTTTTCAAGCAAGCCCACGACCTTATCCGAAGAAAGCAAAAAATCGGACCCAAAAAGGCCTTTTACGAATTCACGAAATTGCTATTCGTGAAGATGAACGAGGACAAAAAAATTGAAGATAAATTTGATGCAAAGGAATCTGTTTCTATTGATGATTTCAATTTCAGTATTCATAAGATTGAAAAAACGAATGAAAGCTGGATAAATACACTTTTCCAACAGTACCGAGACGATCTTGAGAGTTTAGTTGCAAAGGGAGAAAAGAAAAGAATTTTTCAAAAAGACGAAAAGATAAATCTTTCGCCCTCAACAATAAAAGCTATTGTTGAGATGATAGAGAGCTTTAACTTACGAAGTGTTGAGGATGACATAAACGGAAAAGTGTTTGAAACATTTCTTGAAGCCGCCGTTCGCGGTAAAGAATTGGGACAATTCTTTACGCCACGATCGGTTGTTAAGTTTATGGTCCGTATGGCAGAGTTAAGAATTTCAAGAAATGCAGAAACTGGAGAATATGAACCCGACTCTGTTCTCGACGGCTCCTGTGGGACTGGTGGTTTTTTGATTTTTGCATTGAGCGATTTGTTCTACAAAATCCCAGAGAGTCATTCAAATAAGGAAGCTCTAAAAAAGAAAATCAGAGAAGATTCTTTATTTGGGATAGACGCAAGCGAAGATGATATTGTGCCGATTACTCGAATGAATATGTATCTGCATGGCGATGGTGGCAGTCATATATTCCTTGCCGATACTTTAGATAAGGAGCTTTTGATTGAAAAAGGGCTTGAGAGAGAAAGGCAAGACGAAATGAAAGAATTGAAAGCCCTGCTCGAAAAGAAAAAGTTTGATGTCATTCTCACAAATCCACCATTCAGCATGAAGTATGAACAGAGCACGCCAGATGAGAAGCGTATTTTGGAGCAATACAAAATATCCTCGCTGGGCGGTTCGCTTGTTAGCTCGCTAAAATCTAACCTGATGTTTTTAGAGCGTTATCACGACCTACTCAAGCCGGGTGGAAAACTACTTACGGTTATTGATGAAAGTGTTTTGAATACAGAAGGGCAAGGAAAAT
>JBBTTN010000008.1:0-3500 GCA_038064235.1 Patescibacteria group bacterium | reverse complement strand
AACTTCTTGGAGCTGGCGGAGGCGGATTTTTCTTGCTTTTTGTTAGTCCCCGGAAACAACAAGCGGTAAAAAAAAGAATGAAAGAATTGAAATTTATGGAAGTACCATTTGACTTTGAAAACGATGGCAGTCAGATTATTTTCTATAATCCAAAAATGATTTAATCCAATAAAAATTATCAAGCGCCTATGAAAAACATAAAGAAAGTTCTTATTACCGGCATGACAGGCTTTGTCGGAAGCCACTTAGCCGAATATATTTTAACCAACCAGCCCAAAATAAAGGTCGTCGGATTTTTAAGGTGGCGGTCACCAAAAGACAATATTATGAATGTTTTAAAAAAAGTACACCTTGAATATGGCGACTTAAAAGACCTCCCGTCAATAAAAGCGGTTTTAGTAAAACATAAACCGGATATAATTTTTCATTTAGCCGCTCAGTCCTATGTTGACTTCAGTTTTTGGGCTCCGATTAAGACCTTGGAAGATAACGTCATTGGAACCTGCAACCTTTTAGAGGCTGTAAAAGAATTAAAAAGATCCAGTGAATATAACCCGACAATACATATCTGCAGTTCATCAGAAGTTTATGGTCAAGTGACTAAAAATGAAGTTCCAATAAAAGAATCAAACCCCTTTCGGCCCGCTTCTCCTTATGCTGTAAGCAAAGTCGGAGAAGATATGCTTGGACTGCAATATTGGCTTTCATGGGGTATAAAAACCATCAGAACCAGAATGTTCACTCATACCGGACCGAGGCGCGGGGAAGTATTTGCCCTTTCAAACTTCGCAAAACAAGTAGCTGCCATAGAAGTTGGGCTTCAGGAGCCAGTTATAAAAGTTGGTAATTTAAACAGTGTCCGCACTTGGATGGATGTCCGCGATGCCGTTAAAGCATATTGGCTTTTGGTCAATAAATGCAAACCTGGCGAGGTCTATAATATAGGCGGAGCAGAAACAATGACCATTGGAGAAATGCTAAACTTGCTCCTTAAATATTCCACAAAAAAAGACATCAAAGTCGTTGTTGATCCGGCGCGATTGAGGCCTTCTGATGTAACTCTACAGATACCATCCGTTGCCAAGTTTAGAAAAGAAACCGGCTGGCAACCCAAGATTAAATTCAAAGATACCGTAAAAGATACTCTTGAGTATTGGCGCGAACATTTCCGAATATACTCTTAATTTTTTCTTTTTTGAAACCTATTTGACCATTCGTCAAAATTAACTTATCATAGCGCTATCTTTTAGTACCTTAATAAGGATAAATATGGTCTCTAATGCGAGAAGGTTGTTGAATTTTGAGCTTTATAAGAAACTTTATTTGATCCGAAGAACAGAAGAAAAAATTATAGAACATTATCCGGAGAACGAAATGAAGACTCCGATGCATTTATACTTGGGCGGAGAAGCAATTGCCGCCGGAGTATGTCACGCTCTTGGACAAAACAACCAAGTTTTCTGCACCTATAGAAGCCACGGCGTTTACCTTGCAAATACCATGGAAACAAAAAGGTTTTTCGGAGAATTGTGTGGTAAGGCAACGGGCATGGCAAAAGGAAGAGGCGGATCAATGCATTTGTCTTCGCCTGAAACCGGATTTCTTGGAGCATCGGCTATTGTTGCAAGCGTCATACCGGTTGCCATTGGTTCGGCGTTTGCCAATCAATACCGTAACAACGGAAAAATTGTCGCTGTTTTTTTCGGTGACGGTGCTGTGGAAGAAGGCAATTTTTGGGAAGCCTTGAATATGGCTTGCCTGTTGAAATTGCCCGTATTGTTTGTGTGCGAAGATAACGGATTTGCGGTTCATACTCCAATCAGTCAGAGGCATGGCTACGACTCCATCTGCAGAATAGTAGAAAAATTCAATTGTTCCGTGATGGAAACGGAAACCACGGATGTTGAAATTATCCACGATCTGACCCAAAACTCCCTATCCTTGATCAGAAAAGAAAATAAGCCGGGGTTTCTATACGCAAAATATTATCGCTACAGAAGGCATGTCGGCATTGAAAACGACTTTGAGTCGGGCTACCGAACACGGGCTGAATTTGAGAAATGGTTAACCGTAGATTCTATCCATTTGCAAAGAGTTAAACTTCTTGCGGCGGGTGTATCGGAAGAGGAAATTGTATCAGTAGAAAAAGAGATAAGCACACAGATCGAGAAAGATATCAAATCAGCCCAAAAAGCGCCATTCCCTAACCGTGAAGATTTATATGAAAGAAAGGATGGTCAGAATGTCTAATATAATCAGTTATCGTCAAGCAATTAATGAAGCCCTGACCGAAGAAATGGAAAGGGATTCGGGTGTATTCATATACGGCATCGATGTCGGAGACCACGACCGCATATTTAAAACTACGGCTGGCTTAAGTGAGAAATTCGGAACCAATCGCTGTTTCAGCACCCCGCTTTGCGAGGACACGCTGGTAGGATTCGGTTTGGGCGCAGCTCTTAACGGATTGAGGCCGATTAATGTCCATATGCGGGTTGATTTCCTGCTTTTAGCAATGAACCAACTCATGAACATGGTCGCTAATTTCCGTTTCGGTTCTGGCGATAAATTGAAGGTGCCTTTGGTAATCAGAACGATCATCGGCAGAGGCTGGGGTCAATCATATCAACACAGCAAAAGTTTGCAGTCATTTTTCGCCCATATTCCGGGGCTAAAAGTTGTCATGCCGACAACTCCTTCCGACGCAAAGGGGTTGCTCATTTCTGCGATAAGAGACGATTCCCCCGTTATCATCATGGAACACAGATGGCTTTATGATGCCATTGGCGAAGTTCCCGCTCCGCAAGAACCGATACCCATCGGCCAATCAAAGATTTTAAGGGAAGGTACCGATGTCACGGTTATTGGAACATCTTGGATGAATGTTGAGGCCCTTAAGGCCGCAGAGGTTCTTGCTAAGACAGGGGTAAGCTTAGAAGTTGTAGATCCGCGAACAATTTCGCCGCTTGATGACTCTTTAATGGTCAGATCGGTCAAAAAAACCGGTCATTGCATAGTTGCCGATAATGGTTGGCTAAACTGCGGATTTAGCGCTGAAATAACCACACGCATTTATGAAAAATGTTTCGGAAATCTTAAATCACCGGTAACCAGAATTGGTTTTGCTGAAACACACTGTCCCTGCACCAGACCGCTTGAAAACATGTTCTATCAGACAGCAATAGACATAATCAGAGCCATAGAAGAGAAGCTAAGATTGCCGGAAACAGATCTTTCCGGAGAGAACTTTTACAGTTATGAAAACAAATTTAAGGGACCCTTTTAAATTTTCCGAATCCAGTTTATACTGGATTTTTGTTGATTATGAAATTATTAACACTAAATGTCTGTGGCGGAAAAATATATGAGCCTCTTATTAAATTTATAAAACAAGCTGCGGTCGATACCGATATTTTTTGTTTTCAAGAGTTATTTTTCGGAGATAAGCCCGACAATGATGTCAATGGAGCAAGAGCTAATCTCGGCCATGAATTAGAAAA
>JBBTTN010000007.1:0-2135 GCA_038064235.1 Patescibacteria group bacterium | reverse complement strand
GCTGGAGTATGAATTACTTAAAGACCCAACCCTGCCCGGAGTTTTTTTGTGTCAGCACCAGTTACCGCAATGAAAAAAATCCCATTCCGGGTCGGCACGAAATTATTTTTCCGATGTTTGAGTTTGAATCTAAAGGGACGCTGGATGATCTTCGGGAACTGGAGATTGAGTTATGTGAACATCTTGGTTTAGGTGAGCGTCAAGATTTTACTCACAAAAAATATGATGAGATGGTCAAGTTGTATAACTCAAAAGATTTAACCAGCGAACACGAAAAGCGGATGGAAAAAGAATATGGCCGCGTCTTTTTTTTGGAATATTTTCCCACTTACACTTCGCCTTTTTGGAATATGCGGAAAAAGGGCAAGACGGCGCACAAAATTGATGTGATTATTGCCGGCATGGAAACGATCGGTTCGGCGGAACGAAGTTGTAATCCCAAAGCGATGCGCGAGCAATTTTACACGATTAGTAACGGCGGTTATGCTAAATTGCTTTTTAAACATTTTGGCAAAACGCGCGTGGTTAAAGAATTGGAAGAATTCCTCGCCTTTAAATTTTTTCCGCGTTTTGGCGGTGGGATTGGCTTAACGCGGATGATGCGCGCTTTGGCGTTGTAAAAAGTGACACATTAGCCTAAACTAACGCTTGATGGCTAAAATTTTGGATGGTCGCATTGTCCGTGATGAGATTAAAAGTGAGTTGATTAAACGAGTTTCGCGACTTGGATTTTCGCCTTGTTTGACAGTGGTTCAGGTGGGCAATTTGCCAGCGAGCACCTCATACATTGGGCAAAAAATTAAATTTGGCGAGGCGATTGGGGTTAAAGTTAAACATCTTTGTTTTTCAAATAACATTAGTTTAGACGAATTAAAGAATGAAATTTTAAAATTAAATCAAGATAATTCAGTGCGGGGAATTATTGTGCAATTGCCTTTGCCACCCCAACTTGATGTGTGGGAAGTGATAGAAACGATTGACCCCAAAAAAGATGTGGATGGTTTGACAGCCATAAATTTAAAAAAACTTTGGGCGCGACAATCCACGCTGATACCTGCCACCGCGCGCGGGGTTTTAACCTTGCTTGATTATTATAAAATCGTTATTGCTGGTAAGCGCGTGGTGGTGGTGGGGCGGTCAAATTTAGTGGGTGGACCAATCGCCCTTGCGATGCTTAACCGTGGCGCCACCGTTACTGTTTGTCATCGACAAACCAAAGATTTGGCGTCAATAACCAAAACCGCGGAGATTTTAATTTCCGCCACTGGTCACCCTGGGTTAATTACTTCTGCCGAGGTGTCACCTCGGCAGGTAGTAATTGATGTGGGGCTAACCGTTTCAACTGGTGGTGGTTTGGTTGGTGATGTGGCTTACGCAGAAGTGGCCAAAACGGTTTCGGCAATTACGCCGGTGCCGGGCGGGGTGGGGCCAATGACAGTGTGCTCGCTTTTTATGAATTTATTGGATGTTTGTGAAAATTTAAAAAAATAATTTTATGAATGAAACTTTTGAAAAGATTTGGCAGGAAATTGATAAGGCAAAAAGTATTTTGCTCACACTTCATCCTAAAGCTGACGCTGATAGTGTGGGTTCAAATTTGGGCTTAATGTGGGCGCTGGAGAGTTTGACCCCTCAACTTCCCTCGGGGCAGGGTAAAAAAGTTACGGTGATCGCCGGTGATGGGCCGATACCTTCTTACCTTAAACCAGCGCCGGGGTACGAGAGAATTGTAAACAAAAATATTTTTGAAGTTAACCCAGAGGATTATGATTTATTTTTAATTCTTGATCTTTCGTGGTTGGATCGCTTAACAAACAAAGGCGAGTTTAAACTGCCAAAAAACTGGCGCGTGATAAACATTGATCATCATCAAGGCGCCAACCTTGTCTACCGGCAGGCAGGTTTGCCGGCGCAGGTGAGTTGGGTAGATACCCAAATGCCAGCCGTGGGCGTGATGATTTATGACCTTTTAAAGTTTCGTAACATTCCTTTAACTTATGAAATCTCCGCCAATTTAATTTTAGCGATTAGTGGAGACACGGGAGGTTACAAGTATGCTGGGGTTAATGGCGCTCTGTTTACTCGCCTTGCAGACTTAATTGAATATGTGCCAAATTATTCCAAACTTATTTTTG
>JBBTTN010000006.1:0-3679 GCA_038064235.1 Patescibacteria group bacterium | reverse complement strand
GTACCCTTGGCAGTATTATTATTAAAATCAGTAATCAAATATGAAAAACAAAAGCAATTTAATTATTTTTATTATTATTATCATTTTGGCGATTTTGCTTATTTGGCCAGCGTTTAAAGGACCAGCCGATGATGCGACTAATGACGAGAGTGATGTTACTGTGGTGGACGACCAAACCGCTTCTTCTACTAGCGACACTTCCGTTGATGTGGTTGATGTTTCCGCAGTAAAAGTTAACGACAATAGTACGGTGGATAAAATCGTGATTAAGCCAGTGGAAACTGGTTTGATGACGGTTAAGGCATTTTTCTCCAGTACTGAGATTGATCCAAACAATAAGGATTGCTAGCTCGTTTATCCGGCAAGTCGACAAGTAGCTCGCACTTCTGCGGTAGCGCGCGTGGCCTTGATGGAATTATTTAAGGGTTTAACATCATCGGAATCTGCTAACGGTTTGGCCACAGCGATTAACCCGGGTGTCAAAATTAATTCCCTCACCATCAATAACGGTCTTGCCAAAATTGATTTGAGTAAGGAGCTTGGTGATAAGGTGGCTGGCAGTTGCCGAGTCACGGCGATTCGTTCACAAATTACTCAAACCCTAAAACAATTCCCGACTGTTTCGGCGGTGTTAATTTCCATTGATGGCAAAATGGCAGGCGTTTTACAACCATAATTAAAAAAATAAAAAATATGAGTGAAAGAACAAAAAATTTTCTAGGTTGGGCGATTATTATTGCGGTGCTTGCCATCGGTTTTTCTTCAATCAGTTATGTGCGTTCATTTAGCAAAACTATTCGTCCCGATTCTTTCCGCAGTTTCTCGGTGAGTGGCGAGGGTAAGGCGGTGGGCATTCCCGATATTGCCGAGTTTAGTTTTACGGTGTTGACCGAGGGTGGTAAAGATATTGCCACGCTTCGTAAAGCAAATGATGAAAAGTCCAACAAAGCGATTGAATTTTTGAAAAAAGAGGGTGTGGCAAAGGAAGATATAAAAACTGCGAGTTATAATCTTTCACCGCGTTACCAAAATTCTAATTGCGGTTATTCGGTTACGGCTGGTCGGGAAGTTTGTCCGCCACCGGAGATTGTGGGTTACTCCATTTCAAACACGGTAGAAGTGAAAATGAGAAAAGAAATGTTTGATAAAATTGGCACCGTTCTTTCAGGTGTGGTTACCGCAGGCGCCAATACCGTGTCGCAATTAAACTTTACAACGGATGATCCAACGGAAGTTGAAAACACCGCGCGGGCGTTGGCGATTAACAAAGCTGAAGCTAAAGCTAAAGCGATTGCCAAAGCCGGCGGTTTTTCCGTGGGTCGTTTGCTTGATATTAGCGAGGGCGGGATTGTGCCTTACTATCAAGAGTCACTTTATGATTCTAAAGCTATGAGCGCTATGGGGGGTGGTGTGGTCGCAAGTCCGGCGCCAACCATTGAACCCGGCTCCCGCGATGTGGTAGTCAATGTCACTCTCCGCTACGAGATTGATTAAATTAAACTAAAAGTTTTTCCGTAACAGATTTTACTAACATTCCGTCAGCTTTGCCTTTTAAGTCTTTCATCAAAGCCGACATCAGTTTACCAGAGTCGGCTTTGGTGCTGATGCCGAGTTCCGCCATTTTCGCTTTCACTGCCGTTTCCACTTCCGTTTCGCTCATCATAGTTGGCAAATAAACTTCTACAAATTCAAGTTCGGCTTCTTCTACTTCCACTAAATCATTGCGACCCGCTTCGCGAAATTGTGCGATGGAATCTTTGCGTTGTTTGGCGCTTCGTTGAATCACCGCCAAAACTTCTTCGTCGGCAAGAAACTCATCAGGCTTCCGATTTTTGGCGACCAACTCATTAGTAAAAGCTGCCACTAAACTGCGCACCACGCCGAGCTTCACGGCGTTTTTATCCATCATCGCTTGCTTGATTTCTCCTTTTATTTTTTGATGTAACATAATGAGAATTATAACACGATACGAATTATATGCGAATAAGAACGAATGATACGAATAATAAAATCACCTTGCATCAAGTTTGACGCAAGGTGATGGATCTCCTTTAACTCTCGGCTAATTTTTCTATAAATGCTTTAGGATTAATTCGCCCACTGTCGGAGGTTGATTCAAACATTGCTCTTATAAATTCCGGTGGAAGAATAAATATTTTCCCACCGAAATTGAGAAAGGTATCACCCATGATTACTTCTTCGGTCTGACCTTTTTTGGTGAAATAAACCGTTTTCTTGATTATCTCCGCAGGGGCAACACCGAGATCTCTGAAAATTCTCTCGGCGCTACCCATCAGACTGTTTGACCGAGCGACTGCAATCAAAAGATGCTCCGTATCAATCCGACCATCACTTAATATTTGGGCTTCTATGCTTGTGGCTTGAACAACGGCAGAGAAACTACCGACCCCCTCCTTTTCATGATAGGTCAGATTTTTCTTGAGGGAGGCAATTACTTCTTCAATTGTCTCTACAGTAATATTAAAACTTAATAAAACTGTGTTCACCACCCCACTTTTGTTTTGGGCTAGGGCTAAGAGCAGGTGACCCGTTTCTACCGCTTCAAACTGCCCGGTTTGAGTAGACGCCTCTGCTAATGTTCTGGCCGCGAGTAACACTGCTCTCGCTTCTGCCGTGATGGATACATCCGATAATCCCCACGATTCAAGAAGCACTTGTTCTCTCGGATCAATATTCATTATTCTTCCCCTTATAAAGAGCTTTCTGTGTTCGATTCTTTCATCAAGCTAGCATATAATACCGCCGTGAGTAAAGCTAAATTCAATCAATTTTATAAACAATTAAATCCCGCACAAAAAGAGGCGGTGGAGGCGATTGATGGTCCGGTGATGGTGATTGCGGGACCGGGTACGGGTAAGACGCAAATTTTAACGTTGCGAATCGCCAACATTTTGCTTAAAACCGATACACCACCAGACGCGATTTTGGCGTTAACTTTTACGCGTTCCGGCGTGCACTCAATGCGTCAGCGGTTGGTGGAAATTATTGGTTCGGCGGGTTATCGCGTGGGCATTTATACTTTTCACGGTTTTTGCAATCACATCATCCGCAATTATGCCGAAGAATTTCCGCGGATTATTGGTTCAGCGCAAGCCACAATTATTGACCAAGTGAAAATTTTGCGAGAAATTATCCACCCCGTCAAAGGCGGGGTTGATTCCTTAAGGCTCAAAATTTTAAAACCTTATGGCAGTCCTTATTATCATTTGGTTTCAATTTTAGGTGAGATTGAGAGATTTAAACGTGAAAATGTGGCGCCCGCAAATTTATTGCAAATTTTAAAACAAAACGAGAAGAGCTTTTATGAAAACACGCCCGATTTGTATTATGAAAAAGGTGAGAGATTCGGGCAGATGCGTGGCAAGTATCGGGCGCTGGTAAAAAGTTTTGCCAAAAATCGTGAGCTTTGCCAAGTGTATAAAAAGTATGAAGCGAGTTTGCAGGCGCGTCGGCTTTATGATTTTGGCGATATGGTGATGGAAGTTTTGCGCGAGCTTCGGGAAAATAAAGATTTATTGCTGACACTGCAAGAAGAATATCAATATCTTTTGGCCGATGAACATCAAGATGCCAACCAAGCGCAAAATGAATTACTAAAATTGCTCGCGTCTTATCATCCCGAACCTAATCTTTTTATTGTGGGTGACGACAAGCAAGC
>JBBTTN010000005.1:0-3257 GCA_038064235.1 Patescibacteria group bacterium | reverse complement strand
TGATTGCATCTTATTATTCTGGGCGCACCACTGGAGTTTTTATCACAAAAGTATCCACCGCATAATCCAACAAAATTTGCGAAGTTGGCTCATCTGGACGTGGCAACCCCACCATCTCACAATCGAATGGTGCGTGTGCGTGAATCTCAATTAGACCATTTTTTGAAAATAGAGGAGCACCATCCAAAAGCCATCGCAAATTAGCAAATACCCGTACTCGTGACGTTGAGCCGACAGAGCTAGTGGCCAGAAAACGCCAATTTAACAAAACAAACAAGAGTGTGCGTACCATTTTGCTCATCATGAGAAGCTTCGCAAAAGGCAGTCCTTTTGGTTTCAAAAACTCTCTTTCATGGCGAATACTTTGGTTGCTCGTCCATACATAGCCCTCTTGTTTTAAGATACTAGATAGGTGTAACGCATTGAGTGTTGCGTGCTCAAGAAACGGTGCACGAAAACCAGTAGGGCGTTTCCCTGTAATCTCTTCCAGTAAATCCCCTGCATGCACGAGGTTTTTGCCAAATTCAGCCAGCTCTTCTTCGGTAAATTTATCCAAATGTTCATGCTCGTAGCCGTGCAGGGCTATTTCATGTCCATCGCGTGCTATTTCTTTAATTAAATCAGGGTGTTCTTCGATAATTTTCCCAACCACAAAGAAGACTGCTTTAACATGGTATTGCTGTAGGATATTGAGTAAATAATTTGCAGTTTGAACAACGTTATACTTTGCGTCAAAAGGCATACCTCGCTTTCCCTCAAAGTCGAAACATAACATAATTTTTTTGATCCCTGAAGGGCGTGTTGCTTTTGTGATAAAAACTCCAGTGGTGCGCCCAGAATAATAAGATGCAATCAGTATGCTGTTGACAAGAATTGCCCCAAAGTAATTGTGTATGTCACGAACGTGGAATGTAAATTTAGTGTACAAATGCAACAAACTCGTAAAAAATATATATAATACTGGTACCACCAAAAAAACATATGCGTGAAAGAAAAAGCTACTAAGCACACTGGTTACACAAATAAACAAGAAACCAAAATAAGCAAGATCAGGTAAGCGTATTTTTTTGAATTGTTTAAGTTGGCGACTTGCCCCTACTCCGCTCTGATAGAGCCATTTTACCGACTCCCCAAAAGTCTTTGCTTCCCTGTGTTCAACTACCAGCGAGTTAATTGAGTAAATTTTAAAATTGGATGAACGCATTTGGTGATTAAAGGCCACATCCTCACCCTCACGGAGCTTGATATCAAAATTAAAATTTTCAAAAACTTTTCTTTTGTAAAAGCCATTATTGCCAGTTACAATAGTACTCTGTGCTGCTACTTTTGGATCTAAGTTAAAAGCTGTATATACATAGTTTACATCACCGTCGGGGACAGCAATCCCCCCGACCGAATCATATCGATCCATGTAACCAAGGCAGGTATCAAGCCAATGAGTAGGGAGTATGGTATCGGCGTCAACAAACGCAAAGTAGTCACCTCTTGCGATTTTTACACCCGCCGCCCGTGCTGCTCCGCGACCCTGGTTGGGGACCAAGCGATGGAGAATGACATTTGTGTTTTTCTTTGCATGCTCGGCTACAATATGCGCTGTCCTATCCTTTGAACCATCGTCCACCACCACCACTTCATAGTTAGTAAGATTATTTTGAGCAAGAATTGCACTCAAGCATCGTGCTATCGAGCGCTCCTCATTGTACGCAATAATTATAAATGAAATGGTAATTTTTGAATTCACTTTTTTGAGACTTTAATGGCTACATAAGCTGTATGATATTTGTCAATTTTGGACAAAAACTTTGAGATCCATCCACTAAATGGGTAGTGGCCAACACCAATATTTTGTTTAACAACAAAACCATGGTGCTCAAAAAATTTAACAAGAGCATGCATGGTGAAAACTCTCAGGTGCGACCATGACCCAGCGTCGCCATCCCCCCATATTTTAACCAATTTCCCAATATGAGTATAATTACTAATATCACTCGGAAATGGTTGCCTCCCAAGAACAAGGGCAACAATATTATGCCAACTTGAAAGGTTGTTTGTCGAAATTATTGCGTAACCTCCTGGTTTTAGTGTCCTCTTTATTTCTCGCGCAAACCCATCAGTGTTTGAGAGATGTTCTATTAACTGATTGGCAACAATTACGTCGAACATGCCATCATCATAAGGCAAATTACTGTTTAAGTCAGCTGAGGTCGTTTTTATACCTAGAGCTTGAGCTTTGACAGAAGCACTCGATATTTCAATTCCATAAATTTGTTTTGTTCCGATTTTTTCAGCAACCCTCGTAGTAAACGACCCGTCATTACAACCACAATCAAGCATAACCGCACTTGGATTTGTAGCGCTTAAATCTAAGACACTTTCATTGCAAAGACGAAATGATTCCTCATATGATTTATGCAGTAATTTTGATAATAGTTTAGACATATATTTATATTGTTGTTTCAATCACGATTACTTTCTTCATAATATTATTTTACTGCGAATTTGTAATTTTGCGTTACTTTTTGCCAATTGTACTCCTTAATTCCCTGCCTTGGGTTCATTGTGTTTCTGTTGTTCAAAACATACAAAATCTTTTCAGCAAGATTTTCTTCGGTTGGTTCTGCAAGCAAGCCGTTGACCCCCTCGCGAATGAGGTCTTTTGCGGCGTTGTTTTTGTGCGATGTGGTTACCACGGGTAAGCCCGCCGCATTTGCTTCCACAACCACAAGTCCAAACCCCTCTCGAATTGACGGCAAAACAAGCATTTTTGAAGCTTTCATTAATCCATAAAGTTTTATGTCATCAATGGCACTACTTAAAATATAAACACTATTTTGTAAATATAAATCTTTAATAAGCTCTTCTATTTTTGGTTTTTCAGGACCATCACCGACAATATTACACACTATTTCTGGTACCGTTTTTTTTACAAGAGCGATTGCTTTTATAAGGAGGTCTATATTTTTGTGATTAAGCAAACGGCCGACAAAAATAATATCGCTTTTGTTTGTCGCAGGTTTTGTGTTATAAATACTTTTAATGTCAACACCTAAAGAAACAGTTTTTATTTCCTTTTTATATCCTGCCGCACGCAAATGAGAAGTAGTATGGTTTGAATTTGAAATAATAATATCAGGCATTAAAAAAGACAATTTTTCTATGGCGTATCCAATAATACTAAATAGCCCCTTCCCGAGGTATTCCGCCCAATATTCTTTACCCCAAACTTCATGCCATGTCGCATAAAGTTTTTTACCCTT
>JBBTTN010000004.1:0-2413 GCA_038064235.1 Patescibacteria group bacterium | reverse complement strand
CGCGTGGCAGGGCAACTGGAAATTCCTTTGGTCACGCTTGACTTGGAAAAAGAATATAAAAAAAGCGTGGTGGATTATTTAGTGAGCGAATATAAGCTCGGTCGCACGCCGAATCCTGATGTGATGTGTAATCGCGAAATTAAATTTGGCGCGTTTTACAAGTGGGCGCGCGAGCATGGGGCGGATTATATTGTGACGGGGCATTATGCTATTCGTTCTGATGATGATTTTTCTGCTCACGGGAGGAGAGGGGAATTCGCGATAAAATCATCACCAGAACTTCTTATTTCGAGGGATAGAACCAAAGATCAAACATATTTTTTATGGACTTTGACGCTAGAGATTCTCGCGCACACCCTTTTCCCCATTGGTGGATATAAAAAAAGTGACGTGCGAAAATTGGCGAAAAAGTTTAAATTACCGACGGCGGAAAAAAAGGATAGTCAGGGTTTATGTTTTGTCGGTAAAATTGATTTTAAAGATTTCTTGAAAGAATTTATTATTGAAAAATCCGGCGATGTTTTAAATGAAAAAGGAGAAAAAATTGGTGAACATAATGGCGCGATGTTTTACACGCTTGGCGAACGGCATGGTTTTACAATTATTAAAAAAACTCCTGACGATAAAGCGTATTACGTTATTGCCAAAGATATTCAAAAAAATACTCTCACTGTTAGTCACAAAATTAAAGGACATCCGATGTCCAGTAAAATAATTAGATTAAAAGATATAAATTGGATAAATGGTAAAGCCCCAAAGCCGGACAAAAAACTCCAAGCGCAAATTCGTTATCATGGCGAATTTTATTCATGCAAGTTGACCCCGAGGTTCGACCTTAAAGGTCAAGGCGACGCCTCGACAGGTCGAACCTCGGGGGCCATTACTTTTTTGAAAGAAGTCCCACTCGTCGCTCCCGGTCAATCGTGTGTGATTTATGACGGCGAAATTTGTCTCGGTGGTGGGGTAGTTGATGAAATTTAGGTTTGCGCGTAACTTCTAGTGCTGTATAATATAAAAAAGTAAAGATTATAATTATAATATAATATACACATGAGCCACGAAAAATATGAAGATGGGTTTGGAAATAAAGTGCTTGGTGATAGCCTTGCAGTATCCTATGAAAAAGGACAGGCTGAGGAGAAACAAGCCGAGAAAATATTATTTGGTAAACTAATTGGAGAATTAAGGTTTGCTGACGCTGAAGCACTTTGCCGCGCAAGAGATCTTGATTTTAAAGATTTGGTTAGTAAACAATCCTTGTCTTATCTTGAAGCAAACCAAAAATAAGAACTTGAGATTGAACTAACTTACAAGCTAAAATGAATCTGGGGTTTTGACTTAAATAGTTTAAAGATGCCCAAGGTCGAACCTCGGGGGCCATTACTTTTTTGAAAGAAGTCCCACTCGTCGCTCCCGGTCAATCGTGTGTGATTTATGACGGCGAAATTTGCCTCGGTGGTGGCGTGGTTGCTTAAATGAACAAAATTTGTTAGAAGTATCGTAGGTAGTTCCTCGTCATAATCACTCAATTTCAAGAAAGGAGGTGGGTGATGAAGATTATCTTTGTGGCGCATGATGTTTGTTATGCGGAATATATGAATGGATTAAGAAGTTCGTTTTTTGAAGATCTGGGAGTAATCACCACCCCTTTTTATTCTGAGGGAAGAAGGAAAGTGGGAAAGCGATCAACGATGGAACTTGCCAGAGAATTTGATTACGACCGAGACGAACTTGCTGTACTGTCTCGGATGTCTTTGAATTGGCGGCTAGACGGATCACCGCCCCCATATGAAAATCAGGCGGTAAGGCTGGCGTCAAAGTATGGTATACCTTACGGTTTTCTCACTAATTTTTGGTCTGAAGGGTATGATTTTGGACAGTGGTTTTTGAATTATCTGCTCCAGTCTCGAGTTCTTATTCTTTTACCAAAGATGAGAAAGGCTGAAGTTGAAAGGGTTCAGAATTCTTTCAGCAAAAAAACTCGTTTGATTGTTGGCAATAATGAACCACGAATGGTAGCCGAGTTTTTATTCAGCGCACTTTTTTGTCAGGATTAAGCCTCGCGTCAAGGATGATGGCGAGGCTTTTCTTTTTTTGTTACTATTCACTTTATGCAATCGGAAGAAATTCGCCAGAAATTTTTAGAATTTTTTAAGGCGCGGGGACATACTATTGTGCCTTCAGCTTCGCTGATTCCCACTGACCCTTCGGTGTTGTTAACGACGGCGGGAATGCAACCCTTTAAACCCTATTACACTGGTGAGGCTGATGCGCTTAAAGATTTTGGTTCGCTTAATGTGGTGTCAATTCAAAAATCATTTCGTACTTCCGATATTGAAGAAGTGGGGGATGATTCTCATTTAACTTTTTTTGAAATGTTGGGTAATTTTTCTTTTGGCTATAAACCCGGCGA
>JBBTTN010000003.1:0-1548 GCA_038064235.1 Patescibacteria group bacterium | reverse complement strand
GGATTGATTGTGGTGTCATTTGCAAGGCGGTGTGCGCCAGTGAGGCGCGCGATCTTAATGTTGGCTGGTCGCGAATAATTCCGCTCACTGATAACATTTATGAAACGGCGACGCTGGTGGAAAATCCCAATCGTGACCTCGGGGTGATTGACGCTACTTATACGATTCGTTATTTTGACCGCGAAAATTTAATCATCAATAAACGAAGTGATAAAATTAGTTTATTGCCGAGTGAAAAGTTTGTAATTTTTGACCAAAATATTGATGTGGGCCGGCGGATACCCACTAAAGCAGTGTTTGATTGGACGGGTTCGGCTAAATGGTATCGGCCTAATAAAGCCAAGCCGGAAATCACTTGGGTGAGTAAAGGTTTTACCCAAACCGACCCGCCACTGCTTAAAGCCGAGGTGACCAATAAATCACTCGCGCCGGTTTCGGGTTTGATTGTGGTGGCAACCGTTTCCGATGTGGATGAAAATGTTATGGCGGTTAGCTCCACTTTAGTGGAATCGTTGGATGCGGGTGAATCGCGAGAGGTCGCCTTTTCTTGGCCGAAAGTTTTTCCGCGTCCTTCGGCGCTGATTGAGCTTTTTCCTCACCAAAGTTTACCGCTCACGGAATGATTAAATTTTTTATTCGCGGGATTGATTGGGTGCTTTTTCCCTCAACGCTAATGTTGCTTGGGGCGGGTTTGTTTGCGATGAATTCGTTTGTGAGTGAGAGTTATTTTTTTAACCGGCAATTAATTTGGATCGGCATCGCGCTTCTCGTTTTTTTTATTTTTAGTTTAATTGACTTTCGCTTTCTCCGGCGGAGTGGCGTACTGATTGCCATATTTTTGTTTCTCTCAGTGGTGTTGGGCGTGCTTTTGGTGGTGGGCGAGGCGGTGAAGGGTTCCACCAGTTGGTTTCGGTTTGGTTCGGTTTCGCTTCAGCCATCTGATTTTATGAAATTGATTTTAGTCTTGATGTTGGCGAAATATTTTTCTCGGCGCCATGTGGAGATTGCCAACATTCGACACATTGTTATTTCCGGACTTTACGCGATGGTGCCGCTCATTTTAATTTTATTGCAAAAAGATTTTGGTTCCACCGTGATTATTTTTTTGATTTGGTTTGGCATGACGATTGTTTCGGGTATTTCCAAAAAACATTTGTTGTTGGTAATTACCACGGCCACGGTGGCATTTGGTTTGCTCTGGTTGTTTGCTTTTTCCGCCAACCAAAAGGCGCGCATCGTGAGTTTTATTCAACCCTTGGCCGATGTGCGGGGGGCGGGTTATAACGCTTTTCAATCCACGATTGCGGTGGGTTCGGGCCAACTTTGGGGCAAGGGCGTGGGTTATGGCACGCAATCGCGACTGGAATTTTTACCCGAATATGAAACGGATTTTATTTTTGCTGCTTTTGCCGAGGAGTGGGGCTTTGTTGGCGTGATGGTTTTGTTTACACTTTTTGGTTTGGTCATTTGGCGAATTTTAGTGATCGCTTTTAAAGGCGATAGTAATTTCGAATCGCTTTACGGTCTTGGTTTGGCAATTATTTTTAT
>JBBTTN010000002.1:0-1007 GCA_038064235.1 Patescibacteria group bacterium | reverse complement strand
ACAGCACGTATTTTGAGTTGTGAGAGGGAAAATATGTGAGTATTCCGAATGATCAATCCGTTACGGCAGTCATAAAGGGTACTGGCATCGGCTCATTTATTTTGGAATTTGAAACCGGCGCAGACGGAAACTATACGGGCGGAAAAATCTACAACGCGATTCCCGTAAATTCCAATACCGTTGCGACGCTGGACATAACCGAAGCCGGCGTATCGCCCTTGAAGCTGGATATTGACGGCAACGGAACCGTTGATGCAATCATCGCGCAGGGAGAAAATTTGAGCGTTGCTTCGCTCTTGGATATCCTTGAGTACAACATTTCTCTGCTTGATCTTTCGTCGAGAACCAAAAAAGTCTTTACGAATAAGATTACCTTGGTCCGCAGATCCACCATGAGGGAGGAAGTTTTCAACGCTTCACGGCGCCTTGATATGCTCGTTGCCACAATTCAAGGAAGCCTCAAGAAAAAAGAAATTACGTTCTCACAAGCCGAGCTTCTGATGTCGTTTATCAATCAAATCAAAAAAGACATCCAGTGAGTTACCGAAAAGAAATTTTGCTCTTGATGTTGGCCATGATCATCTTTTTTGGCATAGGACTTTTCTTTGGTTTTTCCGAAGAGGTAGGTCTCTGCAAATATAGTGATGGCACATGCTACAGATTCTACGGATATGTGATTGCTCAGCCTCTTATTTTTTTCTCAACAGCAATTTTCCTAGTTTGCGCTATACTGCTTATCACAAAAGAAAAAGTATATCGTTCTTGGAAAAAATTTGCCATTTTTGCCATTCCCATATCAATAACACTTTTTTTTCTTAGCCCCACTGATTTATCTGGCGGGTGGGGTCTTGGTGGCGATATCAGTAAAGAAATTGTTGTATGGGGAGAGTCAATCTTGTTTATTGCTATCTCCTTGGTGATCATCATCGTAAAATCATTTCGGCATAAAACCTAATTCGCTCTCCCCTCGGTAAACCACCAGTTCGACTGGTGAGACTCGCATCGGT
>JBBTTN010000001.1:18426-21519 GCA_038064235.1 Patescibacteria group bacterium | reverse complement strand
CACTTAAATTTTACGCTTCGGTGCGTTTAGACATTCGGCGAATTGCCCAAATTAAAAAGGGTGAGGAGGTAGTGGGCGGTCGCGTGCGCGTGAAGGTGGTAAAAAATAAAGTGGCGGCGCCGTTTAAAGCCGCCGAGTTTGATATTTTATACAACGAAGGCATTTCGCCCGAAGGTGAAATTATCGCCTTGGGTGAAAAATATGGCGTAGTCAAAAAAAGCGGTTCTTCCTACTCTTATAACCCAGGCGAAAAAGGGCGGGAGGAAGAAAAACTCGGACGCGGTTACGATGCAGCGCGCACTTATTTGAAAGAAAACGCCAAGTTAAAAAACGAGATTTTAAAAAAGATTAAACTGAAAGTGGAAACTGATCAGCCGGAACCGACAAGCTCGTTCGGGTCAACTGACGAGGAAAAATCCGCTGACGAATAACTTTATACGAACGCATTAAACTGCCAGCCAATAACCAAACCGCGATAAAAGCAAACAACGGTAAAAGAGTTTTTACCGCCATTTCCGTTTCCCAAAAAGCCGACAAAGTGCGATTGTAAACTGAAGTAAAAGTGGCGTCAGAGCCATAGTTGGTCACAAGCGCGCTCGGTGATAAATAATAACTTAAACCCCAAGCAAAAACGCCAAGCACCGTGGCACGGAAAAATAACGAGTAACGACAAAACCACAACAAGTAAATTCTCCGCATCACCCGACACTCAATTTTATTAATTAAAAGTTCTGTAGACATTTTTTAAATTCTTTTTTAGCGCGATAAAGACGAGTTTTGGCGGCGGCAAGTGAAATATCTTCACGGACGGCAATCTCCTTAAGCGACCGGTCTTCCAAAAAATGAAGTGAGAGAATCCGCGAAAAAACGCTCGGGAGCACTGTGAGCGCCCGCGCCACCAAATCTTTTAAACCGTAACTCTCTTCCAACTGTTCCGCGCTCGGCAAATTTTCTAGCGCGGAATCTTCCAACCCGTAATATTTTTCATTTTGCCGAGCCAATTTGGCGTGATAAGTAAAAGCGGTATTTTTTAGAATCTGATACGCCCAAGAACGAAAATTGGCGCCCTCCACCGCTTTAAACTTTTTGGCATTCAAATAAATTTTGGTAAAAGTTTCCACCACTACATCATCTACTTCCGGTCGCGCGCCTAAAATCTTTCTCGCCCGACGAAGAAAAGCCGACTGGTAGCGCGCTACAATAACCTTAAAGAGGGCGGGTCTTCGGTGCGAAGCCCATAACACCTCCTCGTCACTATGCGTCTCAACAGTCAGCGTTTCTTCTATCATGAAAATTATTAGCTAATAATACTTCGACCTTCTACTTATGACAACTCCCCCACCCCTTGAAAGGTTACAAACCTTTTGGTGTTTTGTTCTGGATTTCTTGTTGTAACTTCCACCCATTCCCCCACCCGAGCAATCCAAGATAAGAAGTCACACTTTCCAGCGAGGTTCGACCTTGATGTAAATTCCTCAACATCCGTTTCTTCGTACTGGTTCGTAAAACGCGATGATCAGGAAAGTGAACCCAGCCTAAGAAATCCACACCCGAAGCCACAGTTTTCAAAAAGATTTTGTCGGGGTGGAGATTAAGTTTTAATTTCTCTTCCAGAAAATCGCCAACTTTTGGTAAGACTTCCAGTAGGGTGCCCTCATCTTGATTCATAATCACAAAATCATCGGCATAGCGAATGTAGTATTTTTGTTTGAGACCGTGTTTGATAAATTGATCAAGCTCGTTCAGATAAACATTAGCGAATAGTTGGGAAGTGAGATTACCGAGCGGTAAACCGAGTCCGGGTTTAGTAGAGTGGAAACTGGTAACAACTTCCTTGATTAAATCAAATAAATTATTATCCCAAGTGACAGCGATCGCGTTTATTTGGAATAATCTTAAGAGAGTAGTCTGATCAATGCTGGCGAAGAACTTTTTGATGTCGCACTTTAAAACCCACAAAGTTTTGGTGTGGTTAGCGCTAGCTTGATAGGCCAAAGCTTGGAAACGATCAAGCGCGCGATGTGTGCCCTTACCTAAACGACAGGAATATGAATCATCAATAAAGCGGGGGTGAAGGTACCAATAGAGAGCGCGGTAAATCGCCCGATGAACCACGCGATCCCGCACGGTGGCCTTATGGATAAGGCGAGGTTTGGGGTCGGCGATGGTGAATTGATGATAGGGCGAGTGGGTGTAGGTGTGGCTAACAAGACTCTGATTCAGTGAAATAAGATTCGTCATTAAATTTCGTTCAAACTCTTGAACATCTTTACGCGCTCGTTTACCACGCGCAAATTCCTTCCATGCCCCGAGTAAATTTTCGAGCGAGATGATATTATTGTAATTATGAATAAATTTAGTTTTGGGCATAACTCGGACCAGCAACCATTAAAAATTTTACCAGTTTTAAATAAAGTAAAAAGTGCATATCTAACTTGGTACAAATTTTATCAGGATATCCCGAAGACACACAGACATTCTCTCGGCCAGCGTGCCGACACATTATTTGTTGAAGTGATTGAAGCGATCTCGGCGGCAAGTTTTCTTTCACGCGAGGAAAAACAGCCTTACGTTCGACTGGCCATAAAAAAGTTAGATACTCTTTGTGTGTTTCTGATGATTTTATGGGAAACAAAATCTTTTGACGATAAAAAGTATATTTCTTTGTCTCTAATTCTCAACGAAGCAGGCAAGATGCTCGGCGGCTGGAACGGTCAGCTCACAAAGCAAAACTCCCCAGCAAAAGCCAGAGAGAAATGAAGAGAGTTGCGAGACGACGAACGCGAAGCCATTGTCACGATTCCACCTGTTGTCAGGCTTGCCGTAGTAGGCGTTCAAGCCATTACTGTCGTTACGATTAGCCGTGAGCAAGTTCGGATCGCCATCGGAATTGTACGAGATCTCATCTGTACCACCACCCCTTGTCCACCAGTTGGCAGACTCAAAGTTGTATCGAATCCGGCATTGAAATGCCTTAAAATTTCGTACCAAGTATCTTCATTTTTTTCAGCTACATGCACCACTCTATCCAAAGCCTTAACCGTGGATACTCTCGATGCATGGATACTGGGTTCGGTAGCGGGAAGCCGTAAC
>JBBTTN010000001.1:0-18416 GCA_038064235.1 Patescibacteria group bacterium | reverse complement strand
CTAAGCGAATTAGTTTTGAGGACTAACTTGCGAGACGACTAACGCGAAGCCACCGTCACGACTCCACCTCTTGTCAGGCTTGCCGCAGTAGGCGCCCAAGCCATCACTGCCGCTACGATTAGCCGTGAGCAAGCACGGATCGCCATCGGAAGCCTTGATAGGTTCGTGCATCGCAACGATCCCCCAAAGACCCATAGCCTCAATCTCCTGGTTCGTGAATTTCTCCCGAATCAGGCAGGCCAGTTCGGCGTTGGGTTTGGTGAGTTTCCGCTCGTAAGCAATGGCGCGGATTTTGCTGGTGATCCGATCGCTGTCTTCAAACAACGAGCCCGGGAGCACTGCGACCTCGTACGTGACGCCACTGGTCGGCTTGAAGTCTGGAGAAAGAAGTAGTCTTTTGGCGTAGCTTCCTACCCCTTTATCCTCCAAGCGCCCAATCCACTTCTCGCCCAACGTGCCATCGGAAGTAACGGAGAAGTAGATAACGCCGTCTTCTCCCACTCGCCACTGACGAACCAGTTTTGAAACTATCCACTCGCCAGAGTTGACGAGACGAACAGCTTCGTTGGGATCGGTTGCGCCGGTCTGCTGCATGATGTTTTTCACCAACGCGTTCAACCTGCCCGGTGTTACTTCTGCAATCGCGAATTCAGTAACCATGATCTTTTCTCCTGCCCTAATTTGGGCGTTTCGTTTCCCTCTAATCCGAGGAGGAACTATGAGCCATTGTGGTCATAGCCAAAAAAGGCCTACTTTTAAGCCTCTTTTGGCTATGACCACATCGCAAGTTGATATCAAAGAACTACTACATTATATGCATATTCTGTCAAAAAAGTCAAGTAGGCAAGACAATTTTTTTCGCTTAGAATGTCCGGATGATTGATTATAACGAAATAAAGCCTAGGAAATTTATTATTATGGAGGATGAGCCTTATGAGGTGCTTACCTCGCATGTGTTCCGCAAACAGCAACGCAAACCCGTCAATGCCACCAAATTGCGGAATTTAATTACTGGCGGGGTGCGTGAACACTCCTTTGCCGTCTCCGACAAAGTGGATGAAGCGGAGTTGGAAGAGAAAGAAATTACTTATTTGTATCACAACAAAAATGAATACTGGTTCTGCGACGCCAAAGATAAAGCCAAGCGCTTTCAACTGGAAGCGGAAAAAATTCAAGACAAAATTATTTATGTTAAGGCAAATTCAAACATTAGCTTGCTCACTTTTCAAGACAGATTTGTCGGCATTAAAATTCCGGTCAAAGTTGATTTAAAAGTTAAAGAAGCGGCGCCGGCGGTGCGAGGCAACACGGTGCAAGGTGGCACCAAAACCGTAACGCTGGAAACCGGCGCCACGCTCAATGTGCCAATGTTTATCAATGAAGGCGACACCCTCCGCATCAACACCGACACCGGAGATTACGTGGAACGAGTTTAATCACTTGGGAGTTCAACTCCCAAGTGACGAGGTTACCGAGAAATGAAAGGCAAAAGGGCGAGGAAGCGGGCGCGTTTGATGGCGGTGGCAAGTTTGCGTTGATGATTGGCGCAAATCCCCGACTTGCGATGGGCTACGATCCGACCGTAAGAATCAAGAAATTTTTTCAAAACTTCCGGGTTTTTGTAATCAATTTGCTTGATATTATTGGTGCAAAAATGACAGTATTTTATATTCATAAATTAAAAGGGAATATCTTCCGGGTTAATTTTTTCCTCCGGATAATTAATTGATTTTAAATCATTGTCGGCGCCTTCGGTATCAAGGGTGACCGTCGGCACGGCGCCAGCCTGAGCCGTTGCCCCGCCCGGCGTACCACTCTTGGGACCAAACTGGACGCGGTCGGCAATAATCTCAGTGCGATATTTTTTTTGACCATCTTGCGCGTCCCAACTGCGCGTTTGCAATCTCCCCTCCACCATCACCGACTGACCCTTTTTTAAATAGCGTCCCACATTATCCGCTTGAACCCCAAACACCACCACATTGTGAAATTGCGTGTCCTCTTGCTTGGCGCCGTTTTTATCTTTCCACACCCGATTCGTCGCCACACCAATCGTCGCCAATGTGACACCCGAAGGCAAAGCTTTAATCTCCGGATCGCGGGTTAAATTGCCAATAATAATTACTTTGTTTAAATACATAAATTAAACGGCGGTCGCCAACAACTCATCAATCTCTTTATCAATTTCCGCCTCGGCCGATGGCGTTTCCGTCGGTTCCGCCAACGGTAAAATCGGGAGAGCTTGGTGACCACTAATAATTAAAAATCTAATAATTTCCTTCTTTAATTTTAAGGCGGTATGGAGCTCTGGCACTTTAATAGACTCCATTTTAAAACCGAGCGAACCAAAATGCGCGGTAGTGTAAGTTTCGCGTTTGCCACCTTCCAAAACTTTAATCGCGTAAGCTAAACTGATACTTTTAAAAATCGCCGGCGCTAAAAGTTCACCCCCTAGGGCGAGAATATGGGCACCGATAATTTCTTCAACTTTTACTGGCAACTCCTCGGAACCGATTAACGGGGTAATCAAAAAACCAAGCTCATAGGGATTGCGGTCGTCAACTTTTTCCATGTGTCGTGATGTTATCATAACGATACGAATTATACAAATGCGATACGAATAGTTAACGAATTGATGCGAATGCTACGAATAAAATCAAAATAAATTAAAAATGCGTTGAGCGTTAGCTACCGTTTGCTCTGCCATGGCTTCTGCCGAAATTTCTTTAATCTCCGCTAAACGCTTCACAACCTCAACCACACAACTTGGCTCGTTGCGTTTACCGCGATACGGCACCGGTGCCACAAACGGGCAATCAGTTTCCGCCATCATTTGTTCAAGGGGTGTCGCCTTAATCACTTCATCATAATCGTGAGTAAAAGTAATCACGCCAGTAAAAGAAAGGGTAAAACCAAGCGCCAAAAATTGTTTTGCAATTTCAAGTGAGCCGGCGAAGAAGTGCAGGTCGCCGGGATTTTTTTTGTGATTTGGGATTTGTGATTTGGAAATTATCTCCAAAATATCTTTGTAGGCATCTTGGGTGGCAAGCGTGGGACGGCAATGAATCATTAACGGTTTACTCACTTCACTCGCGATCTCAATTTGTTTTAAAAAAACTTGCTTTTGATTTTCTTTATAACTTTCAACGTTTAACTTGTCACTTCTAAAGTAATCCAAACCACATTCCCCAATCGCCACCACCTTTTTATCTTGAGCAAGTTTTTTAAATTCCTCCCAAAAATTCACTGCCAAGGTTGCACCTTGACAGTCGGTGGGATGAAGACCAACCGTGGCCCAAACCGGCTCGTTTTCATATTCATGAGCCAAAGCCACCGCGCTTTGGGAAGTCTCCAAATCCGTGCCCACATTAATCATCCCCACGCCCGCCTCCAGCGCGCGCTTCATCACCTCGCCTCTATCGGCATCAAAGTTAGGAAAATTAACATGCGCATGAATGTCGATTAATTTCATCCCGTTAGAAGTAGATCGCGATTAAGTCGCTTACTACTTTAGTTATTTTATTGTTGGTAATTTGTTTAATCATTTACTTTATTTTTTTGCGATCGCGACTTCTAACGGGATTCATTCTGATTATTTCCTCATAAATAACGGTTCTGGTAAGTGATTGTTATTAATAGCTTCAGTAATTTTAGCTGAAGTGGCAGGGAGGAATGGTTGGAGGAGAAAAGCGATGATTGAGAGTTCATTAACGAGATGAGTAATATCTTTTTTGGCTTTTTCCGGATCAGTATTGATCGTTTTGAAGGGTTCGGTGCTTTGCACATAGGCATCAGCGGTGCCGATTTTAGCCCAGATATAATCCATCGCTAAATTGTAATTATAACTTGCCATCGCTTCAGTAATTTCGGTGGGGAAATTAGTTGGCGCCAAGGACAGTCCTCGGGTAACTTGAGGACTGTCCTTGGCGACTTCGGCAATCAAATATTTTTCGCTCAATTTCATCACGCGCGAGACAAGGTTGCCAAGACCGTTGGCCAGATGCGCGTTATAAACTTCTTTAAATTTTTCCAAGGTGAAGTCAGAATCTTCAAACGGATGAATGTGGCGAAGTAAGTAGTAGCGCAAAGCGTCAACACCGTATTCCTTAACAAGATCTAGTGGGTTAATAACATTACCCAAACTTTTACTCATTTTCTGTCCGCCACTAGTAATAAACCCATGAATAATAATTTGTTTTGAAGGTGGCAAATCGCAAGCCATAAGCATTGCTTGCCACATCGCCGATTGCTGGCGCAGATTATCTTTACCGGCAATTTGGGTCACCCCGCCCGAACGAGTCGAACCTCGTTCGGATCGGGCGGGCGGCCACCACTCAAAAAATTTACCGGGCTTGCCCCGCGTAGCCTCGGCGGAGTGGGGCCAACCGATCGCTGATATATAATTTACCAACGCGTCAAACCACACATACATAGTTTGACTTGGATCATCAGGCACCGGAATCCCCCATGGCATTTTGCTCGCCAACCGTGAAATACTAAAATCTTCTAGTCCCCTACCCACAAATGCTTTAATTTCATTAAAGCGCGAAGTTGGGACCACAAAATCCGGTTGCTCGTCATAAAGTTTTAAAAGTTTATCTTGAAAGGCCGAGAATTTGAAAAAATAATTTTCTTCTTCCCGAATTTCAATTTCTTTACTGGGATGAAGCGGGCAATGATTATTTTCAAGTTCCGAGTCAGTTTTTTCTAACTCACAACCATTGCAATATTTTATTTGATAAAGTTTTTTGTAAATGAAACCGTTCTTCATCACTTGCTTCCAAAATTCTTGCGCCGATGCAATATGAGATGAGTCGGTAGTCCGAATAAAATTAATGTCGTTAGAGATATTTAGCGCTGGTAATAACTCCTGAAATTTTTTTGCAAATAAATCAACATAAACTTTTGGTTCCAACCCCGCTTCACTTGCTTTATTATAAATTTTTACCCCGTGCTCATCGGTACCAGTATTAAAAAAAACTTCGTGACCCTGCGCGCGCCAAAAACGCGCCAAGGCATCGGCTTGAATAATTTCTAAAGCAAAGCCGATGTGTGGGTCAGCGTTAACATAAGGCAACGTCGTTGTAAGATAAAGTTTAGCCATTGACTGGAGGTTGCGCGCGTTTATGACTTTCCCAGTCGCTAACCAACTCCATTAGCACCGCCGCCACCGGCACGGAAAGTAACATCCCGAGAAAACCGAAAAGTTTTGCCCCCACAATCAACGCTAAAATTACCACGAGCGATGGCACGCCCACAATCTTTTTTACTACCAATGGGTAGAGTAAGTTATTTTCAAATTGTTGAATAATCACATAAAGTCCAAAAGTCATTAAACCGGTAGTCGGACCAATAGAAAAACCAAGTAGGATCGCCGGCACCGCTGATAAAATCGGTCCAAATACCGGAATCAACTCAAACACTGCCGCTAAAAGCGCCAGCACTAACGCGTACGGAATACCTAAAATTTGCAGACCTAAATACACAATAATTCCCACCAATAATCCCAGCAATAATTGCCCTTTAATCCACAAACCAATTTTTCTTCGGGCGCGCTTCCACAAATCAAGCGCGTAATTTTCAAACCGTAGTGGTGTAACAATTTTTAAAAATTCACCCACACCATCTTCTTGCACCGCCAGATAAAATGAAATCACAATAATTAAAGCAAAACTAAAGAAACCGCCAAAAAAGTAACTCGCCGTTTCAAAAAACCCGCGTGAAATGCTAGCAAAAGAATGTTGGACATTGGTGTAAATTTGGTCAAACGGAATCCCATCTAAAAGAGACAGGAAGGAATCGGGCGAGCCGATGATAGAAGAAATTGAGCCAATCTTTTCCGGCAAACTGGTGGCAATCGTAATCAATTCTTTAATGATTGGAAAAATAAAATAAGGAAAAAGTCCGATCACCGAAGCAAAAAATAAAAGGTAAACGCCGAGCACGGCTATCACTCGCGGAATCCGATATTTACTAAAAAAGCGCGTGGCTGGTTCTACTGCCGACGCCAGTACCACTGACACCAGCACCACGATAATAATGTCGCGCAAAAAATACGCCAACCAAAAACCAATTAGCACCAACACCGCCTTAAAAACCGCGAGAGGAGTCATAACCATTAGATATTACTACAAACTAGAGAAAATAGGAAGTTGCAGTTGTGTTTTCAACTTCCACCCATTCCCCCACCCGAGCAATCCCAAATAAGAAGTCACACTTTCCAGCGAGGCTGAGCCTTGCTGTAAATTCCTCATCATCCTCTTTTTGGTACTCGTTCGCAAAACGCGGTGATCGGGAAAGTGCACCCAACCGAGAAAATCAACACCGGAAGCTACAGTTTTCAGAAAGATTTTGTTAGGGTGAAGAGTGAGCTTTAAGTTTTCTGTGAGAAAGTCACCAACTTTGGGTAAGATTTCCATTAACATCCCTTGGTCTTGATTCATAATTACAAAATCATCAGCGTAACGAAGATAAAATTTTTGTTTCAAACCGTGTTTAATAAATTGATCAAGTTCGTTTAAGTAAACATTAGCAAAAAGCTGGGAGGTGAGATTGCCGAGAGGTAGACCAACGCCCGGTCGAGCAGAATGAAAACTAGTCACCACTTCCTTGATTAAATTAAATAAATTATTATCCCAAGTGCCAGCGATCGCGTTTACTTGGTATAATAATTTTAAGAGGGTGGGGTGATCAATGCTGGCGAAGAATTTTTTGATGTCGCACTTTAAAACCCACAAAGTTTTGGTGTGGTTCTGGCTGGCTTGATAGGCTAAAGAACGGAAACAATCAAGAGCGCGATGCGTGCCTTTGCCCAATTGGCAAGAATATGAATCGTTAATAAAGCGCGGATGAAAGTGCCAATACAGTGCTCGGTAAATCGCCCGATGCACCACCCGATCGCGCACCGTGGCTTTGTGGATGATACGAGGTTTAGGATCAACAATAGTAAATTGATGGTAAGGAGAGTGGTGGTAAGTGTGATTTAATAAATCACGATGTAAAGATAAAATGTTATTCATTAAGCGATACTCAAATTCTTGAACATCCAACCTCTTTGATTTACCAGATCTAAACTCGCACCAAGCGCCGAGCAAACTTTCAACTGAAATGATATTGTTGTAGGAATGAGTGAATTGATTCATGAAAAAAAATCCCAAGTAGTGTCCCCCCCCACGATTAATTCCTGTGGTTTTAAGACTTAAGGATTGCTATGGCACATGGCAACAATATCTTCAACATTTTCCCAAGTCTCACCGGTTCACAATTGGGAGTAAAGTTGATGTAATATTTTTGGAAAGCATAGAACTTAGCTTTCTCGCCAGTTACTCATCTGGAGAAGAAAAACTTTCACTGGTTGGAAAAACTATTTCAAAAGTTGATCTATTAAAATTACTTTTACAATTAGCGTGGGAAGTAACTGCTCTTGATAATAAAAAATATGTCCACTTAAGTGAACAACTTGATGAAATAGGCAAGATGCTCGGTGGCTGGAAACGACAATTAATAAACAAAAACTCTCACCCAAGTATAGAGTGAGAGAACCATAAATAGTAGCGAAGGCGAGGAAACGACAGTTCCGATTCCAGTCATTGTCGCGATAGTTCAAGTTCAAGTTCCGCTTCGAGTCGTTCTCGTCGAGATACGCCACGTGGTCGTTGCCATCCAGACGAGCCACGGAGCTTCGTACAATATGCCACCCAGTCCACCATCCCTTGCCCCGCCAAGGCAGAGTTTAAGATTGAATCGTATTTGCAATATATTATATTGCCTAGCACATTGCACCAACTTTCTCTGGTTTTTAAGCCAACCCGAGAATACTCTCCCGACAGCCGTAACCGCCGAGACTCTCACTCTTGGGTGTGCGGACAAATTACCCAAAGCCGTAACCTTGGATTTTTCATTTGCCGAACTAATCATAGCAAAATATTTTTTAGACACAAAAAAACCGCGCGCTACTTGATAGTAACGCGCGGGAAAGTTCAAAGGTTCAAGGTCTAGGAATTTAATCCTAAAGACCAAGAGCCAGAGAACTATTTGGCGAAGGCGAGGAAACGACAGCGCCGATCCCAGTCATCGCCGCGACAGTCCAAGCTCAAGTTCCGCCTCGAGTCGCTCTCGTCGAGATACGCCACGAGGCCGCTGCCATCCAGACGAGCCACGGAGCCCAGAGCGATGATAGGGAACTTTTTTTGAGTTTTGGGGTACTTAGCCCCGAATCCCAGAAGTTCCTCAAACTTACCCGGCCGGAGTCCTCGCTCGTAGAGCCGCTTCTTGGCTTCATCGGACGAAATATCCTCGTCGAAGTGGATCAGCTGCGCCAAGCGCTTGTGCTGACCCTCCCCTTTGACGGCGAACAGAGTGGAGGTGATGTCGGGGTTCGTCCAGTCGTAGCCTCCGGCCGCGATCATCTGCTCAACCGTTAGATTGTAGTCGAGCAAGAACTCGAGAACGAGGGGGTGCAGGCCACCGAACTGACGAAATTTATCCCGATCAAAACCATCGAAATTAAAATCGCACAAATCGGACATGGCACCCTTGTCGAGAAGCTTTTGTGCTTGCTCGACCGGCAACTCTTTTTCTACCAACAACTTCACAATTGACAGGAGTTGTTCTGCCGTCATATTCCTCATGCTGCACATCCTTTCAAAAGGCTACCATCCGCGCTGACCACAAGACCAGCCTTCAAGCATGCCTAACAAACTGCCCATAGCTTACACTATTCAACTTAAAAAGTCAAGCAAAATGGGAAAATGTGGCTAGGGATAAGGATTTTTGTGTAATAGAATTTATACTACTATATCCTCAACAGACACGCGTTTTTGAGTGGCAGTGTCACGATCGCGGAGTGTAACGGTGCCGTCTTCAAGCGTTTGAAAATCAATGGTGAAACAATAAGGCGTGCCGATTTCATCTTGCCGGCGGTAACGCTTGCCAATGTTGCCGTTGTCGTCAAAGATAATTGTGGGGCATTTGGCTTTAAGTTGTTTGTAAATTTCTCGCGCTTTATTTACTAAATCAGGTTTGTTTTTAAGAAGTGGGAAGACCGCTAGTTTAATAGGCGCGATTTTTTCTGGAAATTTTAATAAAACGCGCTTCTCACCATTCAGATCATCTTCAGTGTAGGCGCTTAATAAAACCGCCAGCACGGTGCGGTCTAAACCGAGCGACGGCTCAATTACATGAGGCAAAAATCGCTCGCTGGTGCTCTCATCAAAATAAGTTAAATCTTGTTTAGAAAATTCTTGATGACGCGCCAAATCAAAATCACCCCGATAGGCCAAACCGTAAAGTTCTTTGCGTCCGAACGGAAAATCAAATTCAAAGTCTATCGTGCGTTTAGAATAATGCGCGCGCTCTCCATCGGGCACCTCAAGTTCGTGAATCTGATTTTTAGTAAGTCCAATTGCTTCAATCCAAGTCCACATCATTTGACGCCACGCTTCAAAAGACTTTTCCCATTCCGCCGGCTTCACAAAATATTCCACTTCCATTTGCTCCAACTCCCGCAAACGGAAAATAAAATCGCGTGGGGCAATTTCATTCCGAAACGCTTTGCCAATTTGCCCAATGCCAAACGGTAATTTGGGATGAAATAAATCCACCACATTTTTAAAATTGGTAAAAATCCCCTGCGCCGTTTCCGGTCGCAGATAGGAAATTTGCGCTTCTTCGCCCGCTCCAACCTTAGTTTGAAACATCATGTTAAATTGTTTGCCGTCAACCAGCGGGTCAGAAAAGCCCGCCAAATGCCCCGAAGCCTCCCAAACTTTAGAGTTCATAATAATCGCCGAATCCAAAGGAAACATATCGTTGCGATTCATCACAAACATCCGCCACCACAAATCTTTAAGATTATTTTTAAGGAGAACACCGAGCGGACCATAATCATACATTCCGGCAATTCCGCCGTAAATTTCCGAACCGGCAAACACAAAACCGCGCCGTTTGGCAAGCGAGACGATTTTATCCATTAAATTTTCTGGTTCCTGCATCATATTTATTGAGTCACCGTTTCATCGCCAAACCTAAAACCGGGTTCGGTGGCGTGAGTGGTTAATTCATTTTTCGCGCTTTCCAATTTTCTCTCGGTAAAAACATCATCCGCGGTGAGAGTTGATTTGGTTAAAAGAACTGGAGAACGACCGAGCTGACTAATACTCGGGGTTAAACCAATTTGAAACGAAACTTCTTTCGGTGGATTAGCGTAACCTTGCCCCGCCGAGAGCTCGCCGATATTCCAAATTATTTCTCCGGTATCGGAATTATAACTTAACTTTTCATTCTCCGGATAAATTTTCCCCAACCACTTCACATACGAAGGGAGCGTCGCCCGGACTTGCGCATTATTAATATTATTGAAAGCGTTAATCACCGACCACACCACCGTGTAAGTAGTTTCTTGCCCCACCTTAGGTGGCAATGGACCGTGATTAGGAATGGTGTCGCTATTATAATAGAGATTGTTGGACAGTTGCATAAAGGAATCAATTTTAAGCTTTTTTTCCATCGCGAGCTCTATCTTATCACTCACCCGACCATCGGTTAAACGCTTACCTTTAAAAGTTAGCGTGAGTTTAACTGTCGGATTATTTAACGGATTGCCTCTGATGGCGGTGATGGGGAAGGTGGCTAAATTAAAACTGACTCGCCCACGCGCCCCCGGATCTAAAATCGCCAGCCCGGATTTGGTGCGCTTCGTCCAAGTGATGGTATTAGTTTGAGAATCAAAAAAACCTTCTTCCACCGCCACCGAACGCGAATCAAGGATTGGCCCTTCAAGCTTCATCGCCAGTTCCACATCGGAAATTTCCGCGCTTAAATTATTAACCCAATTAATATCAATTCTGACACCATCACCGGCCTTGGCAAAATATTGTTTGGTAGTTTCGCCGTTAAAAGAAAAGTCCAAATTAACATAGGGTTTTTTAATCGCCAAAGTTTTGAATAGGGAATTGTAGGTTAGCCCAAGCTCACGGTCGCCCGTTTTAGGCAAGCCAACGGAAATTTTAAACGCCTTAACTTCGTCATCTTGCCCCTCCATTAGTCCGGTAATTTTAATTTTTCTTTTATCGCCCGATTTAAGGTCGCCCAACTTCCAACCGTTATTGTCTGTCACTGGCGCAGGCATAGCCGATTTAAAAATAAAGCCCGGCGGATAACTAACCATCAGCATTAAATTATTGACTGTCTCGGTAGTGTTGGAAATCACCTCCACGGCGAGCTCTACCTCCTGACCAGAATTCACTTCTTCCACCAGCTTCACATCAATATCTAACGGCGAGGAAATGATTTTAATTTTATGGTCAATGGATTTATCAAAAATGGCATTGGAACCGCTAATCCGATATTCCACCGTGGCGTGTAAAATATGCTCGCTGTCTTTTTCCCCAAATAAAATCAGGGAAAGATTTTTTATTTCCGATTGTCCGCTTTTAAGCGCGCCAAGAGGAATGCGCGCGCGTTTTAGCGTGGCACCATCACCCTCGGTCGCCACCGTGCCTTCGGGATATTCCATTACTAATTCGGCAAATTCAAAAGTAGAATTATTGTTGTTGGTAATGGTAATTTGAAAATTTTCCGCCTCACCACCACGCACCGTCTCGGGACCTTCAATCGCTAAAGCTAAATTAACTGAAGAAACATAAGGCGACCCGCGATAAAAAAAGTAAGTTGCTGTCCCGAGTGCCAGCACAAAAAACAAAAAAGAAACCAATAATAATTTAGTCAAAAAACTCATGGAAAAATTTTTTTTAAATTTTGCTTTACCGTCCGAACTCGCCGATTCAGAACCTTGCCAATCACGAGGCACTTCGTAATTTTTTGTTGGCACTTCGGAATGAGTAACCGTTTCGCGCGCCGTTCTTTCCCGACCATAAAGTTTGCCTCGCAAACTCTCCAGTGAGCCATCTTTATCGCTTGATTCCATAATTGGGAATTATACCACCCCGTTAGAGATTCTCCAATTTTAACAGATCTGATTTTAACTTTTCTGTATTGCCCCAGTGTAATAATCCTAGGTATGATTGTCGGGTATGTTCGTTTTCTGGGTTGAGATTTAAATTCCTCATCATCCTCTTTTTGATACTCGTTCGTAAAACCCGATGATCGGGGAAATGCGCCCAGCCCAGAAAATCAACCCCGGAAGCGATGGTTTTCAGAAGGATTTTGTTTGGATGGGTTAAGTTTTAAGTTTTCCGTGAGAAAATCGCCGACTTTGGGTAAGATTTCCATTAACATCCCTTGGTCTTGATTCATAATTACAAAATCATCAGCGTAACGAAGATAAAATTTTTGTTTCAAACCGTGTTTAATAAATTGATCAAGTTCGTTTAAGTAAACATTAGCAAAAAGCTGGGAGGTGAGATTGCCGAGAGGTAGACCAACGCCCGGTCGAGCAGAATGAAAACTAGTCACCACTTCCTTGATTAAATTAAATAAATTATTATCCCAAGTGCCAGCGATCGCGTTTACTTGGTATAATAATTTTAAGAGGGTGGGGTGATCAATGCTGGCGAAGAATTTTTTGATGTCGCACTTTAAAACCCACAAAGTTTTGGTGTGGTTCTGGCTGGCTTGATAGGCTAAAGAACGGAAACAATCAAGAGCGCGATGCGTGCCTTTGCCCAATTGGCAAGAATATGAATCGTTAATAAAGCGCGGATGAAAGTGCCAATACAGTGCGCGGTAAATCGCTCGATGGACTACTCGATCACGCACGGTGGCTTTGTGGATGATCCGTGGTTTGGGATCAGAGATAGTAAATTGGTGATAAGGCAAGTGGCGATAGTTGCCAGCTTTTAAACCGCGATTTAAAGATAAAAATATTATCCATCAAGTGATATTGAAATTCCTGAACATCAATTCGATTTGATTTACCGGATTTAAATTCACACCAAGCGCCGAGCAAACTTTCAACAGAAATGATATCGTTGTAACAATGCATAATTTAAACTCAACTATTAAGCCCCCCCACATCAATTTTTACCAGTTTTAGAGCGTTTGAAAAGTGCCTACTTACTGTGGCATCAATTTTACCAAACAATACCGAAAGTACATCGTTATTCTCTAGCAATAAGAGTTGATAATTTATTTGTCGAAGGGATTGAAGCGGTTAGTACCGCTGTTTTCTTACCGAAAGAAAGTAAATTGCCGTATATCCAGCTAGCAATTAGAAAAATGGATACACTGAAAGTCTTGTTAATGATTCTTTGGGAAGCAGGATCGCTGGAAGATAAAAAGTATGTAGCGCTCTCACTGCCAATTGATGAAGTGGGTAAAATGCTTGGTGGTTGGTTTGGACAACTGGCAAAATCCGACTTCGCTAAAGCTACGCCGGACAAGCAAAACTCTCCAGCAAAAGCTGGAGAGAAATGAAAAGAGTTGCGAAGCGGAGAGCGGGGTTACTGTCGTTCCACCTGTTGTTGAGCCAATTCCAGTTGAGCACAACCTTGCCGTCATTCTCGTAGAGATACGGGGCGTTCAGGTTGCCGTTGGAGTTCCGCACCAAGTTGTGTAAAGTGCCATCCAGTCCACTGCCCCCCGTCTTACTTTCGCAAGATTAAAAGCTGTATCTAATTTCGCATTTTAAATGCGTCAGCACTTTACACCAAGTATCTTCATTTTTTATCAAGCTCTCGGACATCCTCCGTCTGAATTAAAATTAACGCAAGCGTTCTCAAGATATGGATACTGGATTCGGCCGCCGGCATCCGCCAAAGTTGGCGCACACTGGCAAGATTCGCCTACTACCTTTTTTATTCTAGCAAAGAAAAAACCTCATGCAAATGCACGAGGCTTCAAGTTAACCGTTTTGGTATACGTTTTGGCAATATTTTGCCGAAGGTCTAAAGTCAAAGTGACCAAAAGGACACTGTGACCAAGGCCAAAGTTCTACTTGGCGAAGCGGAGAGCGGGGCTACAGTCGCTCCACCCGTTGCTGAGCCAAACCCAGTCGAGCACAACCCTGCCGACACCCTCGTAGAGACACGGGGCGTTCAGGTTGCCGTCGGAGTCCCGCACGGCTGACTTCCACCCGAAAACGGCCTTGCCTTTGAAGTGTTGGCGGAAGAACTCGATGCCACGCCTCTGGATTTCTTCCAGATCGCGTAGTCCGAGACAGCTCTCGAGCATGTTGTTACTCTTGAGATGCTCATAAAGTTTGTGCCCTTCGATCCATCCGCCATCCTTCTGTTCGTCGTGGAGCCAGAGGCTGACCTTCCTGCCCCTCATCTTATTTATTGGGGGAATTTCGCCGGTAGCCTTCTCCGCTACCATGAGCTCACCTCGAATAAGTGCTTCCGCTCGCTCCTCCCCACCTACCACATTGATGACCGACTCGAACCAGTTAATGGTCTTGTGACCGTACTTGGACATGTTAATGTCCCTTTCTCCGACTAATAGTCGGTATTTTTCTCCCGCCTGATAAGCAAGAGGCCACATTATGTGGCAAGCATCTGGCCAGTTCACACGAACTGGCATTACAAAGAGCTACCTAGAGCCTACACTATTTAAGTCTAAAAGTCAAGCAAAATCGGTAAATACGGCTTAGATTAGCTCTTTTTGAGCGGGGTTCAAAGTTGACTGGAAACCAAAGCTTGATTAACCGCTTGAAACAATTCTGGCGGACTTCGCTTCAAATCCGCTTTTCTTAAATAACCCAAATGAGCTAAAATGCGAGCCATCAGCGTGAGCTCATAATTAGCGTCGCGCGTTGGCGCTAAAAAAGAATTTTTAATAATTAAAAATAATTCTTGGTCTTTAACTTCACCTTGCACCAACCGTCGAAGCAAAGAAAAAATTTTTGCCACCCAAACGCGCGTTTCCGCATCAACTAAAATCTTACTAAACCAACCAAACTCCATCGCGCTCGTTAAACGCCAAAACTCTTTTCCTCGCACTAGTCCCACCCGCAGTAACGAAAAATCTTGGAGGTTGGCGCGCATTTTGGAACGCGGTTCGCGCGCGCCTTGCGCCAACGCCAACACTAAACCAAAATCGGCAGTTAAAAGATAAAGTAATCGACTGGATTCTTTGATATCAAGATGCCCCAACACAAAACCTTCGGTATCATAATGATGGTGCGACATAATCAGAAAGAGGAAATCACAAATCCCAAATCACCAATCACAATTTTATCTCCAATATTTTCTGCCACAAATTTTATTTCGGTTATCAAAGTCACTCGTTTTATTTCTGCTTCAAATTGTTTAATTAAATCCTGTGCCCGTTTGTCTGTCCTAATCTGCAATTTAATTTTTGTTTTAGGGTCAAAGTTTTTTTCCTTCCGCCAATCTTGAAGCGCGCGCATTAAATCACGCGCTTCACCTTCCAACTTTAATTCCGGCGTAATTCGGGTGTCCAATTCCACTTCTTTTTCTAATTTTTCCACAAACTCCACCGCTTTCACATTTACCTCATTTTTGATTAAATCAAGAAAATCCGAAGGACAGTCCTTAAAACCCGCCAAGGACTGTCCTTCGGATTTTACTTTTAACTTATTCAATGGTTGTCTTACTTTAATCCCCGCTTGAGCGCGCGCCTCAAGACCAAGCGATACTATTTTTCTCACCTCGCTCATTTGCGTCAATAAATTACTGTCCACCTGCCCCGCCTCCGGCCAAGCGGTCAAGTGCACACTCTCGGCATCACTTGAGGCGCGAAGGGCTTGAAAAATTTCTTCGGCCATAAAGGGCATAATCGGCGCAATAAGTTTGGCAAGCGTTAATAAGATGTGGCGCGTGGTGTGGATTACGGTGGCACGAACCATCGCGTTATCTGATTTAAAACGCTCGCGCGACCGACGCAAAAACCAAGTGGAAAGGTCATCAATAAACTGGTCAAGCGGTTTACCCATTTGATCAATTTCGTAATTATCAAGCGCCGAGGTAAGAGTAATATTTAATTCATTAAGTCGCGAAGTCATCCAAGTGTCTAGCATCCCGTTAGAAGTAGAAGCTTGCTGCGTGCCCTCGCCACTTCTAACGGGATCGTAAAGTTCATAAAAAGCTAAAACATTTTTCAACCGCATAATCACTCTCCGCATCACCTCGCCTAAACCCCGTTCGGAAAAACTAAAATCTTCCGCGCGCACCGCCGGCGAAGAGAGTAAATAAAAACGAATCGCATCGGCGCCGTATTTATTAATCATTAAATTAAGATCGGGATAATTACTTAAACGCTTGCTCATTTTTTGCCCATCTTCCGCCAAAATAAGTCCGTTCACAATCACATTTTTGTACGGACTTTTTTCAAACAATCCTACTCCCAAAACCAAAAGTGAGTAAAACCAACCGCGCGTTTGATCTAAGCCCTCGGCAATAAAATCAGCGGGAAAACTGGGCTCGTTATAAGGCATTGAGCCCGACTCAAACCACACATCAAACACATCTTCAATCCTTTTCATTTCCGCTCCGCACTCACATATAATTTTTACTTCATCAATAAACGGCCGATGAAAATCTAATTCATAATCATGATTGTGAGGCAACGGGATAAAGGACAGCTCACGCACCTCGGCATTTTTAAAAAAATATTGATTTAATGGTCGCACAGCAAAAGACTCTAACGAATTACACCCTAATGAGGCAGCAAAAAGTAACCACACAGGACTTTCGTGTGTAATAACTAAAACTTTTTTGTTTTCATATTTGTATTCTAAGTCATACAACATCCCGCCCATACGTTTTTTAACATCGGCGTAACTCTCACCATTCGGAGGAGATTCAGCAAAATCTTTTTTCCCATTTCGATAGTACTCATCATAAAATTTAATTGGCTGACCATTAAGATCACCATGGTTAACTTCTCGCAATCGTGCATCATAAATAATTTGGTTTATGTCAAAACCTAATTCTTTAGCCACCAATTCTGCAGTTTCTCTGGTTCTAATAAAATCTGAGGAAATAATTAAATCAATCCCGAGTTCTTTTATTTTTTTTGCAGAATCTTTAACCTGCTCCTGACCGCGATCAGTAAGATGATGCGGATTGTCATAGCGCGAACTCAAAATCTCTAGAACATTATTTTCTGCCTCACCATGTCTCATCACAAAATATTTGTTGCCAGATTTTTTAACACTCTTTTTTAAATCTTCTATTCCACTAAAAACTTTTATTTTTTTACACTCCACGCAACGCCAAATAGGCAGTGGCGCGCCCCAAAAGCGCTGACGCGATACCGCCCAATCCCGCGCGCCTTCCAGCCACTTGCCAAATCGCCCATCACGGATGTGCTCGGGGATCCAATTAACTTTACTATTTTCGGCTAATAACTTTTCTTTCAAATCGGTAACTTTTATAAACCAAGACGAAGAGGCGTAATTCAAAAGTGGGGTGTCACAACGCCAGCAATGTGGGTAAGAATGCGTAATCTTTTTTTTATCAAAATAATTATTATGCGCTTGCAAATATTTAATCACTGCAATATCTGCTTCCAGCCGAGTTTTTTCATCATCACTTTTTGGCTTCACACTTAACCCCGCAAAATCTGTGACCTCTGGTTTAAAATGCCCATCGCGCGCCACATGTTGGACAAATGGCAACTTTTTTTCTTCACCCAACTTCAAGTCATCCTCGCCAAACGCCGGCGCAATATGCACCACCCCCGTACCCTCTTCCGTATTCACAAAATCCGCGGAGTAAATTCGCCAACCAGCATCGGAAACCGAGGTTCGACCTTGGGCATCCTTTAAGGTCGAACCTCGGTTACTACTATAATAATCAAACAGTGGTTTATACTTTTTACCCACTAATTTATCACCAGTAAATTCTTCTATAATTTCAAATTTCTGCTCTTTCAAAACTTCTGCTAATTTATTTTTCGCCAAAATCAAATTTTCATTCTCAACTTTTAGTTTAACGTAAACGATTTTTTCGTTTATCACCAAAGCTACGTTTCCAGGTAGTGTCCACGGCGTCGTCGTCCAAGCTAGTAAAAAAGTACCGGGTTCATCTACCAATTCAAACTTCACATACACCGAAAGGTCCGTGATATCTTTATAACCTTGATTGACTTCAAAATTCGCGAGCGTAGTCTCGCAACGCGGACAAAGATGCATTGATTTATAACCTTCATACACTAACCCTTTATCATAAAGGGTTTTAAACACCCACCACACGCGCTCGGTGTAGCTCGGGTTCATCGTTTTATAATCATTCTCCATATCCACCCAGCGCCCCATTCGCGGAATGATCTTTTTCCACTCATCGGCATAACGGAGCACGCTCTCGCGCGCTTTTTGATTAAAAAGTTCCAGACCGTATTGTTCAATCTCTTTTTTATTTTTTAAACCCAGCTCTTTCTCAATTAAATTTTCAATCGGCAACCCGTGACAATCCCAGCCCCAACGACGCGCCACGCGCTTGCCCCGCATCGTTTGATAACGCGGGATAACATCTTTAAGCGAGGTCGGCAATAAA